>DATAAG010000496.1:0-16788 GCA_036260235.1 Longimicrobium sp. | reverse complement strand
CCGTACAGCCCCATCTCCTCCGCCGTGTGCCAGACCAGGAGGACGGAGCGCCGGGGCCTCTGGTTCTGGGGCCGCCCGGCCAGGTACTGCGCGATCTCCAGCAGCCCCACGCTGCCGGAGGCGTCGTCGTCGGCGCCGTTGTAGATGGAGTCCAGCCGCGGCGCCCGCTGGGCGCGCAGGCGGGCCAGCTCCGACTGCAGCTGCGCCCGCTTCTCCTCGGTCATCGAGTCCGGCTCCTGGTCCGCCCCCTGGGGGCGCAGGATGCGGTTGAAGACCAGGAGCGAGTCGTGGTCCACCGGCTCGCGCGTGGTCCCCACGTGGTCGTTGTGCGTGCCGATGGCCACGTACTGCCCGCGCAGCGCAGGATCGCGCCCCGGGAGGATCGCCACGACGTTGCGGGCGGGGAAGGGCGTGGGGCGGTCGAAGAACGACCCCGAGCCGCTCACGGTCCGGCCCAGCGCGCCCGGCTGCAGCCCCGCCAGCGGCTGTCCCAGCAGCCGCGCCGCCGCCGCCGTGCTGACGATGAGCCCCGCCGGGTAGCGGGTCCCGGCCGGCGGGGCCCCCGCCGCGCCCATCTCCGTCCGCGCCTCCCGGAAGAACCCGGCGAGACCCTCCGGCAGGTAGTCGAGCACCGCGAAGGCCACGCCGGCCGCGTCCGCGTAGCGCTCGTAGGTGCGCCCGCCCGCCCAGAAGGGGAAGGTGGGCTCCCCGTCCTGCCCCACCGGCGCGGCGAACACCACCAGCTTGCCGCGCGCCTGCTCCGGCGAGATCATCGACGCCTCTTCGCCCACGCGCCCGCCGTACACCACCTGCACGCCGTCGGCCTGGAAGCGGTCGGCGAAGAGGAGGACGCCGCCGTAGGTGGGCACCAGCAGGAAGTCCGTGCCGTAGGCGAGCGGGGCGCCGTCCACGCTCAGCGCGGCGCCCTCGGCCACGCCGCGCTGCATCAGCGGGATCTGCTGGAAGAAGGTGCCGTTGTCGCCGGCGGGCTGCAGCCCCATGCGCGCCAGCTCCGCGGCGATGTAGTCGGTCCCCATCACGTTGCCGCGCGTGCCGGCCTCGCGCCCCTTCATGGAGTCGTCGGCGAAGATGTACAGGCGCGTGCGCAGGTCCTCGGCGGTGATGGCGGCGCCGGTGGGGCGGGGCGCGTGCTTGAGCGGCCCTTCGGTGCGGGGCGCCTGGGCCGTCGCCGGCGCCGCGGCCAGCACGGCGGCGGCCAGCGCGGCCAGACGGGTGCGGTGGTTCACGTGCTCTTGCCTTTCCGGGGAAGGAGAAAGGGGCGGGAGCGCCCTCCGGCGCCCCGCCCGTACGGCGCAGGGGATCAGGAACGCTCGCGCGGCGCGGGGGTGGCGGCCGCCGCGCGGGCCAGCGCGTCCGGCTGCGTCTGCGCGCCGCGCAGCACCCGCAGCGCCGCCTGCAGCTGGGCGTCGCGGGGGATGGTCCGCCGGAACGCGGCGGAGTCGCCGAAGGCGAACTCGGCGATGCGGTCCTCCAGCAGCCGGTCCACCAGCGGCGAGCCGGCGCGGTACTTCTCCGGGTCGACGCGAAAGCCGCGGCGCTCCATCCGGCGGTACAGGTCGTCCCGCAGCGCCGGGGTGGAGCGGAAGGCGGGCTCCATCGACGGGCCCAGGTCCACCGCCATCTCCTGCAGCACCTCGTTCACCAGCGCGCCGCGGGGGGCCAGCAGCCGCATCAGCTCGCGCTCCGCCCCCTGCAGCGTGTCCGCCTGGACCACCACGTCGGGGGTGATGCCGCCGCCGCCGTAGACGGGACGGCCCGCGTCGCTGCGGAAGACCGGGCGCTCGGCCACGGAGTCCGCGGGGACCTCCACCAGCCGCCCCTCGGCCGTCAGCCGGCGGGGGCGCTGGATGTCGCGGCCGCTGGGGGTGAACCAGCGCCCGGTGGTGAGCTTGAGCGCCCAGCCGCCCTCCAGCTGAAAGATGTCCTGCACCAGCCCCTTGCCGAAGCTGGTCGTGCCGATGATGACCGCGCGGTCGTGGTCCTGCAGCGCCCCCGCCACGATCTCCGAGGCGGACGCGCTCTCGCCGTCCGTCAGGATCACCAGCGGCGCGTCGGGGACCACGGGCTCACCCTGGGCCTCGTACGTCTCGTCCGGGGCGCCGCGGTAGTCGGCGCGCAGCACCTGCTGCCCCTGGCGCAGGAACATCCCGGTGATGCGAACCGCCTGGTCCAGGCTGCCGCCGGTGTTGCCCCGCAGGTCCAGCACGAACGCCGTCGCGCCGCTCTTGCGCAGGCTCACCAGGGCGCGGAGGATCTCCTCGCCGGAGCTGTCGTTGAAGCTTTCCAGCGGCAGGTAGCCGATCCCCGGCTCCAGCATCACCGCGTAGCCCACGGCGGGGTAGCGAATGCGCTCGCGGGTGAAGGACCGGTGGATGGTCCCCGTGCCGTGGCGCAGGAACTCCACCTCCACCCCCGTCCCCGGCGTCCCCAGCAGGCGCGAGGTCACCTGGTCCAGCGCGATCCCCGTCACCCCCTCGCCGCCCACGCGCACGATGCGGTCGCCGGGCTGCACCGCGGCCTCCGCCGCGGGCGAGCCGGCGAAGACGCGGGTCACCGTGGCCGTGTCGCGCACCAGGGTGATCTGCATCCCCACTCCGCCGTACGAGTTGCGCAGCGCCTGCCGGCTGAACGCCGCCAGCTGCTCCGGCGAGAACAGGTCCGCGTACGGGTCGCCGATCTGCACCAGCAGCCCGCGGGCGGCCTTCTCGTAGATCTGCGCGTCGGAGAGGGAGTCCAGCCCCCGCTCCGCGATCATCGACACGACCTCGTGGAACATCCGCTCGCCGTCGCGGCCGCTCCACGCCTGCAGCGCAAAGCCGCCCACGACCGCGGGCAGCACCAGCGCGCCCACCACGGAGCGGCGCACGCCGGCCAGCCGGCGGGGGCGGGACTCCGCCCGCACCCGGCGGACGGCGGAAAGGGGGGTCCTGCTGCGCGTCATGGAGAACCGGTCCCGGTCTGAGCCCCGCACCCGGTGCGGCGGCGAGTGTCCGTCAGTTGAAAGATCTTCCATCCCTCCCGCCCCCGGAAGAGCTGGAAGGCGTCGATGCCGCAGTGGCTGAAGCGCTCGCCCGCGTAGAACGAGTAGTCCACCGTCACCACCGCCAGCGGCCCGTCGATGCGCACGTGCACCGAGTCCACCCGCTCGTCCCACGGGACCTCGTGCGGCGCGCCCACCGCGCGGACGAAGGTGTCCACGGAATCCTCGCGCAGCACCGGGGTGCCGTCCGGCCGCACCAGCGCCGTCTGCAGCCGCGCGCCCGGCGCGAAGAGGGCGCGCACGGCGGCGCTGTCGCCCGCGCGCATCCCGTCGAACAGGTGCACGACCACCGCGCGCACCGAGTCCTCCGTCGTCACCTGGGTGCGGGCGGGCGCGGGGGCCAGCGCGGCGAGGGCGATGGCGGCGAACAGGATGCGCTTCATCGAGCGGGCGAAGCAGGGAACGGGGAACGGGGGACGGGGAACGGCCTGCAAGGGCGGCGGATGCGCCGGGCGGGGTACACCCCAGCCCGGCGGTTGATCCGGAGCTCCGCCTGCGGCCGCCGGCCGCCTCACGTGCGGCGCACGTCCCGGGCCGCGGCGGCGGCCGCAGGCGCCCGCGGGCAGGTGCGGCTGCCGGCCAGCACCTTCCGGGGCACCCGGTCGGGCGCCTGCCGCGCGGCGGGGGCGGACCCCGGGGCCCCGGCCCGCATGGGCGGCAGCTTGGGAAGCCGCTCCGCCTTTCTCCGGGGCGGCGCCGCGTGGGTCCCCAGCGGACCCTCCTCCACCCCCGCGGTCGAGGGCCCGCCCGGCGTGAGCCAGGCCACGGCCACGGCGTACGGGCGCACCTCGCCCGACAGGGTGCTGGCGCGCGCCTCCAGGGCCAGCCCGGCGAGCAGCCCCACGGCGGCCGCCCCGGCGGCGAACGGGGAAGTGACTCTCATCTCATCCCTCCTTGCGCGAAAGGATCATCCGCCGCGGCCGCCGCCCCGGCGCGGGACGGCGGGCGCGGGCGGGGTGCATCAGCCGATCCACCAGGTGGCCTTCAGCAGGAAGACGTTGCGCGCGGGCTCGCGGAACAGCCGGCCCACGTCGCGGCCCGCGCGGAAGCCGCCCAGCGGCTCGAACCCGCTGCGCTCCTGCTGCCAGACCAGGAAGAGCGCGCTCCCGGGGCGGTACTCCCAGCGCAGCACCGCGTTGCCCCGCAGCGAGCGGACGGTGAAGTCCGGGTCGTCCACCCGCAGCAGCTCCGCCGGCAGGTCCTCCGCGCTGGCGGGGCAGCCGACGGCGAGCGTCGGCTGGATGGCGTACACGCGCCCGCCCTCCGTCCGGTACTCGCACACCGTCCCGCGGTCGCGGCCGTAGACGGCGTACTCGCTCTCGCCCGGCGTGGTGAACTCGCGGAAGTCGCGGAAGTCGCCGGAGGCCACGAAGGGCTGCGCGAAGAGCTGCAGCGAGACGGCGGGGGTGAAGGTCCAGTCCAGCCGCAGGTCCATGCTGGCCGTGGTCTGCTCCAGCCGCCCGAAGACGTAGCGCGTGCCGAAGGTCTCCACGGCCGCCGGGTCCGCCGCGGCGAAGAGGTACTGGTCGGGATCCCGGGTGATGCCGACGCTCGGCCCCACGCTCACCTGCACGGAGGGGCTGGGGCGCAGGTTCAGCGAGACGTTCGCGCTGCGCTCCGCCCCGCCCGCCCGGTCGCCCCCGGCGTAGCCCCCGGCGCTCAGGGAGAGGCGCTTGCGCGGGTCGGTGCTGAAGTGGGCGTTCACCCCCCAGTTGGCGGGCGAGGCGGCCAGCGGCCCGCCCCGCGTGAGCCGGTCGTCGCGCGTTTCGGGCTCGTAGCTCAGGTTCAGCCCGGCGTTCCACAGGTTGTGGAAGGTGCCGTTCAGCCCCACCCCGAAGTCGGCGTTCAGGGCGTCGCCGCCGGCGTTCCAGGCGTGCGTGGCGAACACCGCCATGCTGTGCTGGCGAAAGAGCCGGTTCGGCGCCGGCACGCGGCGGCCCAGGAAGGTGGCCAGGGAACGGAAGTCGCTGCGGAGCGCGAAGCCCATGTCGTTCATCTCGAACCCGGGCGACACGCTGCGCAGCTGCACGCTCATGTCCCAGTCGCCGCTGCGCTGGACGGCCAGCGCGGCGGCCGTACCGCCCAGGCGGGTGCGCTCCGGGTCGAGCGCCAGGTAGTCGGCGTCGGGCCGCTGGTAGTAGCGGGCGCTGGAGCGCTGCGTCCGGGCGATGGCGTCGGCGCTGCCGCCCACGCGGCTGGCGGCCACGTATCCGCTCACCGTCCACAGCCGCCGCGCCCACGAGTGCTCGAAGTCGATCCCGCCCACGTACGCGTCCCGGCGCAGCAGGGGCGCCAGCTCGTCGTCCGCGAGGTCGCGGTTGCCGGCGGTCAGCATCCCGCCGACGGTGGTGGCGCCGCCGTTCAGGTCCCGCCGCACCCGGCCGATGAAGTAGTTGGTCATCGGCTCCACCGGGGTGGCGTGCCGGACCCCCTCCGCGTCCACGTAGCGCGCCTGCTCGCGCTGGGTGACGGCGTCCATCACCCCCACGCTCCATCCCCCCGCCGTCCGCCCGCTCAGCTTGGCGGCGGCCAGGATGGTGGACTGCTCCGGCTCGTCCACGAAGGGCGCGTCGCCGCCGGGAAAGACGCGGCGCTGCGGGGCGCGGCCCACCCGGCGCGAGTAGAAGAACTGCGGGTTGCCGAAGCCGTTGAAGACCGGCGTCTGCCCGAAGCGGAAGACGTCGGCGCCTTCGACGAAGAAGGGGCGGCGCTCGGCGAACTGGGTCTCGAACGCGGTCAGGTTCACCACCGCGGGGTCCAGCTCCACCTGCCCGAAGTCGGGGTTGACGGTGCCGGTGAGGGTGAGGCCCGAGGTGACGCCCATCTTCACGTCCAGCCCCACGGAGCCCGTCGCCTCGTTCTCCGAGTAGAAGGGATCGCCGGCGCGGGGCGGCTGGCGGTCCAGCCGGGCGCTGGTGTAGGGCATCAGCTCCAGCCGCCGCGGCGCGCTGAGCCCCGTGATCCCCCGCAGCTCGCCGAAGCGAGAGACGAAGCCGGCGTAGGTGGGAAGCCAGGGCGCCCAGTGCGACCACTCGTCGCGGCGGCTGACGTAGCGAAAGAACTGCACCCCCCAGGTCTGCTCCGCCCCCGCGGCGGGCGGGTTGAAGCGCAGCTGCGAGAGGGGGATGCGGAACTCCGCCGTCCACCCCTGCTCGTCCACCGTCGTCGCCACCTCCCAGACGGCGTCCCACCCGGCGTCCTCGGCGCCGTCGTTGAAGTGGTAGACGTCGCGCCGCAGCCCCGCCGGGTTCACCCCGAAGCGGAAGGCGGTGCGCCGGTCGTGGTAGCTGTCCAGCACCACGTTGAACCACTCGGAGCTCGCCACCGGCTGGTCGCGGCGGGCCAGCGGCGCCTGCATGCTGTCCGGCCGCCGGTCGAACATCCGGGCCGCCACGTAGACGGCGCCGTCGTCGTACAGCACCCGCACCTCGGTGCGCTCGCTGCCGGGCTCGCCCGGCTGCGGCTGGCGCTGCACGAAGTCCGTCGCCACCTCGGCGGCGGCCCAGGCGGGCTCGTCGAAGCGCCCGTCGATGCGCGGGGCCTCGCCGGCGCGGACGGCGCGCATCACCCGCGGCGCGTCCAGGGAAAGGGGCCGGGTCTGTTTCGGGGTCTGGGACGCGGGGTGCGGCGCGAGGGACAGCGGGGCCTGCGCGCAAAGCGGACCGCCGGCCAGCAGCGCCAGCGCCATCACGGTCCGCGTCGAATGCCGGAGAGGCATCAGGGTGCTCCAGGAAAGGGTCGGCCGTGGATCGGGATCCGGCCGGTCAGGGTGCGGCGGGTCGCGGGTGAGATGCGCCGGAACGAGCGCGGGTTGCATTCCCCGCGTGGGCCTTCCGGTGGCGGCGCCGAGCCTGTGCTAAAATATTAGCATGGATGGATGCGCTGCGCCAGCCTTCTTTTTTTCTCTCGCGTCCGCCGCGCGCCTGTGGGCCGGGCGGGCGCAAGCTGTACGGGTGGAACGCGCGAGCCCCACGCTTTTGTGACGAGCGCCCCGTCCCGCGGGACGAGCCGCGGCTCCGCAGGGACGAGCGGCGGGGAACACGCGGCGGAAAACAAAACTGTAGTGCGTTGCCGCGGAACGGCTTAGATTGTCCGCCGCCTGCGTCCCACCCGCACACGTCCCACCCTGCACACCGATGAGCGACATCGACTGGCGGAGCGTACGGCAGGACCTGCTCCTGGGTTTCGCCGGCTGGGGCACCCTCTCCCTCTTCTTCTACTCGCACTCGTACCTGCACTTCACCACGCAGGTGCAGCCGGTGTACACCTGGGGGCAGGCGTGGTGGCGCGTGCTGGTCGAAACCATCGTCACCGTGCTGGTGTGGACGCTGTACACACCGGTGATCCTGGGGCTGGCGCGGCGCTTTCCCCTGCGGCGCGCCGTGCTGCGGCGCCACCTGGCAGTGCACGCCGCGGCCGGCCTGGTGCTGGCCAGCGCGTCCGTGCTCATCGACTACGCGGTGGCGCTCTACACCTTCCTGTACGGGCCGTTCTGGCCGCGCTTCTACTGGGTGACACTGCACTACGCGCTGCTTTCGTACGCGACGGTGGTGGCCGCGGGGCACGTGCTGGACATGTACCAGCGCTACCGCGACCGCGAACAGCGCGCGTCGCAGCTGGAGGCGCAGCTGGCGCGGGCGCGGCTGCACGCGCTGGAGATGCAGATCCAGCCGCACTTCCTGTTCAACACCCTCAACTCCATCTCCGAGCTGGTGCACGACGACCCCGCGGCGGCGGAGGTGATGATCGCGCAGCTGGGCGACCTGCTGCGGATGACCACGGACGGCGCGGGGCGGGCGGAGGTGCCGCTGTCGCGCGAGCTGGAGGTGGTGGGGACGTACCTGGAGATCGAGCGCACCCGCTTCCAGGACCGCCTTTCCGTTCAAACGGAGGTGGAGCCGGACGTTCTGGATGCGATGGTGCCCAACCTGGTGCTGCAGCCGCTGGTGGAGAACGCCATCCGCCACGGGCTGAGCCCCCAGGTGTCCCCCGGCACCGTCACGCTCGCGGCCCGCCGCGTGGGCGACGTGCTGCGGCTCACCGTGCGCGACGACGGCCGCGGCCTGCCGCCCCGCGGGGAGCGCCGCGAGCGCGTGGGGGTGGGGAACACGCGCAGCCGGCTGAAGCAGGCGTACGGCGCGGCCCACCGCTTCGAGCTGGCCGACGCGCCCGGCGGCGGCACCCTGGTGACCATCGAGATCCCGTACCGCCCGGCGGGCCCGCACGACGTGCCGGAGCCCCGCGGCGGCACCCTGGCCGGAGCGACCGCATGAAGATCCGCACGGTGGTGGTGGACGACGAGCCGCTGGCCCGGCGGCGCCTGGCCCGCCTGCTGGAGGCGGAGGATGGGCTGGAGGTGGTCTCCGTCTGCGCCACGGGGCGCGACGCGGTGCGGGCGGTGCGCGAGGAGCAGCCGGAGCTCCTCTTCCTGGACGTGCAGATGCCGGAGATGGACGGCTTCGCGGTGCTGCGCGAGCTGGAGGGCCAGGGGCTGCCGCAGGTGGTGTTCGTGACCGCGTACGACCGCTACGCCGTGCAGGCGTTCGAGGTGCACGCGCTGGACTACCTGCTCAAGCCCTACACCCCCGCCCGCCTGACCGCCGCCGTGCAGCGCGCCACGAAGCAGATCCGGGGCGCGGAGAGCCCGGCGGAGCGGCTGGCGGAGCTGCTGGAGCACCTGGAGCGCGAGCGCCGCGAGCTGGGGGTCCGCGCCGCCGCCTCTCCCACGCACGCCACCCGGCTGCTGGTGAAGGACGGCGAGCGGATGTTCTTCGTCCCCGTGGAGCGGATCGACTGGCTGGAGGCGGAGGGGAACTACGTGCGGCTGCACGCCGGCAAGGAGGCGCACCTGGTGCGCGGGACGCTCAGCGGGATGGAGGAGCAGCTGGACCCGCGGCGCTTCACCCGCATCCACCGCAGCACCATCGTGAACGTGGACCGGGTGAAGGAGGTGCGCCCCTGGTTCGCCGGGGACTACCTGGTGAAGCTGCACGACGGCGCGGAGCTGCGCCTGAGCCGCCGCTACCGCGACCGCCTGCTCTGAAGGATTTTGTCACGCGGAGCAGCGGAGCAGCGGAGAGGCAGAGGAGCGATCCATTCCTTCCGCTTCTCTGCCCCTCTGCTGCTCTGCGTGAAATCGTCTACTGGCGCGCGCCCTCGATCAGGGGGCGGCCGCGCATGTAGTAGAGGGCGGACTCCAGCACCACGGCGGCGGTGTTGACGTTCTCCGCGCCGGTGCTGCGGGAGGGGTTGGCCTCGAAGACGCCGGAGCCCCAGCCGCTCCCCCCCGCGGCGGCCGCCACCGTCTGCACCGCCTGCCAGGTGTAGGCGCTGGGAAGGAGCGCGTGCCAGGCGAACGCCGCCTTGGTGCTCACCGTGCGGGGAAAGTCGCCCACCCGCCCCTCGGGGTCCATCACCACGAACGGCCGCCCGTCGGTGAAGACGGAGTAATAGAGGAAGTACGGCGCCTGGTTGATGGCGTCCTCGCTGGCCACGGTCACCGTCCCCGTCTGCCGGAAGCGGGCCTCCTGCGCGGCCAGCATGCGCCACGCCTGGTTGCGCAGCTCCGGGTACCATCCCAGCTCCATCCCCATCAGCACGAACGGCTCGCTGGCCAGGTGCTCGCCGCGGCGCCGGTCCGCCAGCAGGGGAATGCCCAGCACGGAGACCTCCTGCGCGTTGTGCAGCAGGTCCAGCGACCGCCGCGCCTGCGCGCCCCACAGCTCGAACCCGGCGGCGGCGTACTGCTCGTACCCCAGCCGCCCCTCCTGGTACGGCTGCAGCCGCCCGCGGCTGTCCAGCGCCTCGCCGTACAGGTACCCCTCGCGCACGAAGCGCTGCAGGTCGAAGCGCTGGGCGATGGAATCCGTCGCCGCCGCGTACTGCGGCTGCGTGGTGCCGATGATCTTGAGCCAGATCAGCAGCCGCCCCATGTCGGTCACCGTCACCGACACGCCGCGCTGGGTGTCGCGGTTGTCGCGGTCCACCATGGTGGCCCGCTCGGTGGAGTAGTTCTTGTTGAGCGCCCGCCCCTGGAACAGCGGCATGCGCTGCAGGGTGCCCAGCAGCCGCCGCAGCCGCCGGTCGTAGTCCTCGCCCTCGATGATGTCCAGCTGGTCCGCGCAGTACAGCGCCGCCAGCGAGCTGGCGATGTCCCACACCGTCGTGTAGGGATACCCCACCACGGAGTTCACCATCCCCGTCTCCGGGTGCGACTGCTGCTCCACGTAGCGCCACGCCACCCGCGCCGCGTTCAGAAAGAACTCCCGCTCGTTGGGCACCGTGTCGTCCGGCGACGGGGCGGGGAGCAGGGTGGACGGCGCGGCGGGAGAGGCGCCGCGCTCCGCGGCGGGAAGCGGCGCGGGACCCGGCGCGGGGGCGGGGGTCGGGGCGCCGGACTCCACCGCCACCACCGCCAGTGCGGGCGCAAGGAGCTTCGCGAACAGCGACATCATTCGGGCACTGCCTGGAGGGGGTGCTGGAAACGGGTTGCACGAACGCAGGAGACGCCGGACCAGACCGGCACCTTCCCCGAACTGCTACCGAAGCAAACCTCAGACCACTCCGCCGGCGGCGGTCGTGCATTCCGCAACGCTCTGGGCGAGATGCACCGCCCGGCGCCCGCGCGCGCTTCCCGTCGATCCGCCTAAGTCGTTGCTATTGCTGGTGTTTACCCGATACGATGCGGCGGAATGCACCCTGCACTTCTCCGCGCGCGAGCGGCGCGTCCCGGCCACGGGAGATTCCGCGCCAGAGGTCAGGCCCGAGGAAGTACCCCGGGCCCATCGCCGACAATGGCAAAACCGCCGAAAGGCGGCGACGCAAAGCCACGAGGCTACCGCGCGCACCCCCCTTGGACGGCGCGCCAGGCCGGTCGGGCTGCCGAAGCGAGATGGAGCAGGACCATGCCGTACCCCCCCGTCGCCCCCCGGCGGCTCTTCGCCGCGATTGCCGTGCTGCTGGCCGCCGCCTGCAGCGACGTTCCCACCGCCAGCGCAGGTGAGCCGGTGGACCCCACCACTCCCTCCGGCGGAACCCCGGCACCGGCGCCCACCCCGGGCGGCGCCCCGGCCTTCTTCAACGGCGCCTACCTGGGCGACGCGGAGAGCACCCCCGAGCGCATCGGCGAGGCCATCCGCGGCTTCGGCCGGCTGACGGGAAAGCAGCCCGCGCTGGTGAAGACCTTCCACCCCGTCACCTGCGACTTCTCCTCCACGGGATGGTGCGGCCAGGTGCTGCGCGCCGTGGCGGCCACCGGCTCCACCAACTACGTGGCGCTGGACCTGCGCTGGCCCGGCGCCCCCGCCGGCAGCCTGCTGGCCGCCATCGCCGGCGGCGCGGGTGACGCGGAGCTCGCACGCATCGGCCGCCAGCTGGCCACGGTGCCGGGGACGGTGCTGCTGGAGCCGGGGTGGGAGATGAACGGCAACTGGAGCGACTACCGCTGGCAGGGCGTGGCCAACGGCGGCGACGCCAGCGCCCCCGCGCGCTACCGCGCGGCGTGGCAGCGCATCGTGCGCATCTTCCGCGAGCAGGGCGCCGCCAACGTGCGCTGGGTCTTCAACCCCAACGTGGGCAACCCGCTCACCTGGCAGGCCACCGGCGCCTCGCACTGGAACTGGTACGCCAACTACTACCCGGGCGACGCGTACGTGGACTACGTGGGGATGCACGGCTTCAACGCCCCCACCGTCTTCGGCGCGCCGTGGGCCACCTTCGACGCGCTCTTCGACGGCGAGGCGGCGGACCGCATGCTCTCGGACGTCATCGCGCGCTTTCCCGGCAAGCCGGTGATCATCGGCGAGTTCGGCTCCGAGGAGGGCGCCGGCGACGCCAAGGCGCAGTGGATCCGCGAGGCCTTCCGGCGGCTGCGCTCGCACCCCTCCGTCGTGGGAGCCGTGTGGTTCAACATGGACAAGGAGACCAACTGGCGCGTCGATTCCAGCGGCGCCGCCCTGCAGGCCTACCGCGAGGTCCTGGCCGACCCCGGCATCCAGACGGCGTTCCAGCCGGTCTCCGCCGCCAGCGCCACCCGGCTGGCCAGCAACCCGTAAGTCGTCCCCCTTCCCCACCCCCCGCCCGTACCGCCGTGCGCGCCGCCCGACGCGCACGGCGGATTTTTTGTGCGCGGCGGGGATCGTGATGCCGCGTCCCCGCCGGTTCCGGATCCGGGATGGCGAAGCCGGCGTTCCGCCTTCTGGTGCATCGTTCCCTCTTCCGGTGCATTCCGGCCTCCCTCGGGCGCAATGCGGACCCGCACGCGCTCCGTCCTCCTCGAGAAATCTCGTTGCAGTAGAGGGACTTTTTTGCCCAGCTGCGACGCGCTACTTCACCTGTTCCGGCGGCATGCTTCTGGCATAGGCGCTGCCTCGCAACGGCGTAGCAGCCGGCAGATCAACGAGATCCGCCCTCCTTGCGCCACCTGGTTCGATGGCCCGCCGCAAGGCGGTGTTCGTGCACGACCGGCTGCCGACGGGCCGGCCAGCCATGCCGAAGGGAGCAGTATGCAGGACGTCACGCCGCTGCCGACCGAGTCCGAGATCCCCGCGTCCCGGACCGTCGTGGTCCCCGAGGGCGGCCTGGCGCCGCAGCCGGAGTGGAAGGAGCGGGTCATCCGCGTCTTCGCCATCCTCACGCTGGCGTACGCCACCTACTACATCGTCTGGCGCTGGACCAGCACGCTGAACTGGGACGCGTGGTGGTTCTCCGTGACGCTGGCGGTCGCCGAGACCATCGGCCTGCTCACCACCTTCTTCTTCGTCTTCAACACCTGGAAGCCCAAGGTGCACCCGCCCCGCAAGGCGCGGCGGGGCATCAGCGTGGACGTGTTCGTCACCGTCTACGACGAGCCGCTGGAGGTGATCCGCAAGACGGCGCTGGGGGCGCGCGACATCACCTATCCGCACCTGACGTGGATCCTGGACGACGGCAAGCGCGCCGAGATCCAGGCCATGTGCGAGGAGCTGGGGATCGGCTACATCCGCCGCGAGGGGAACGAGAACGCCAAGGCCGGCAACCTGAACCACGCCCTGAAGGTCACCCAGGGCGAGATCTTCCTGGTCTTCGACGCCGACCACGTGCCCCTGCCGCACGCCGTGGACCGGCTGCTACCGTACTTCGACGATCCGAAAGTCGCCTTCGTGCAGTCGCCGCAGGTGTTCTACAACACCGACAGCATCACCACGCACGTGCAGCCGGAAAAGCGGCGGCTGTGGACGGAGCAGAACCTGTTCTTCACCGTCATCGAGCCCTGCAAGGACCACTGGGGCGCGGCCTTCTTCTGCGGCAGCTGCGCGGCGCTGCGGCGCGAGGCGCTGGAGGAGATCGGCGGGTTCTGCACCCAGACGATCACGGAGGACTTCGAGACCTCGGTGGTGCTGCACGGGCGGGGGTGGAAGTCGGCGTACTGCGTGGACACGCTGGCGTACGGCCTCACGCCGAACTCGGTGGTGGGCTTTCACGTGCAGCACCTGCGCTGGGGGCAGGGGACCATGCAGGTGTGGCGGCGCTACAACCCGCTCACCTGGCCGGGCCTTACCCTGCCGCAGCGCCTCTGCCACTTCTACTCGGTGCTGGTCTACAGCGACGGGGTGCTGAACCTGGTGTTCTACTCCGCGCCCCTCGTTTACCTGCTGCTGGGCGTGCTTCCCATCAACACCATGGGCGCCAGCTTCCTGGGGCGGTGGATCCCGCTGTACATCGCGGGACGCATCCTGTCGCGGCTGATGGCGCGGGGAACGGAGACGCCGTACTGGTTCAACGAGCGCAACAGCATGGCGAAGTTCTGGACCCACGCCCGCGCGGTGACGGGGTACTTCGCCAAGAAGAAGCTCAAGTTCCACGTGACGCCCAAGGGCACCGGCCAGGTGCCGGTGGAGGCGTACCGTCCCCAGCTGGTGATGATGGTGCTCTCCGGGCTAGCCATCGTCTTCGGGCTGGTGGCCCGCAGCCAGGGGTGGATCAGCTACGGCCCTCCGGGGCGCGACGCGGTGCCGTTCTGGCTGAACATCTTCTGGGCGAGCTGGATCTTCGCGATGGCGACGTGGGTGGTGCACCTGAGCCGGAGCATGCAGCCCAAGCGCGCGGACTACCGCTTCCCCGAGGTGCTGCCGGTGCGCTTCCGCCCGCTCGACGGGCCAGCGCTCCCCGAGCTGGCGCTGACGCAGGACCTGAACGCGAACGGCCTTGCCTTCCGCGCCACGCACGCCATCCCGGAGGGGACGGCGGTGGAGTTCGAGCTGCCGCTGGTGGTGGGTCCGGTGCCGGTCAGGGGGACGGTGCTGTACTCGCACCCCCTGCATGTGCGAGGGCTGGAGATGCACGTGCACGGGGTGCAGTTCGGGGACCTGGACCTGGACGTGCGCGACGCCATCGAGGTCCACTGCACGCAGCACTCGGTGCCGCACGGCCGGCTGGTGTACCGCGAGAGCGTGGACCTGTTCGACGTGGCCCGGCAGCGGCTGCGCAACCGGCGCGCAGAGCGGCGCGAGATCGTGCAGCTGCCGGTGCTGGTGGAGGTGGACGCGCACGGCGCGGGGTGGGAGTCGGCGCAGCAGCTCGTGGGCGTGCTGGACGACACCAGCCGCAGCGGCGCCTCGCTGGTGATGAGCGTCCCCGTGCCGCAGGGAGCGCGGGTCCGCTTCGCCACCCCGGGGACGGACGTGACCGGCGAGGGGGTGGCGATGTACTCGCAGCGGCTGGAGACGCCGGTGGGAATCAGCTTCGCGGTGGGGGTGGCGCGCGTGCCGGAGCGCGCCTGGCCGCGCACTTTCCTTCCCACCGCGTCCGAGTGGTGGTCGCGCCGCTTCGGCCTGGTGCTCCCGGGACGGGCGGCGCCGGCGGCGGCGCAGAAGGTGGCGGTGTGAAGGATCGTGCGGCGCCGGGCGGCGACATGCCCGGCGCCGTGCTGCTGGCGAGGGCCGTAGCGGGCATGGAACTGGCGTAAGCGCGGGCGCCGCCGCCGCTTAGGCGGCCGTGGAAGCGCGGCGAGGATCGAAGGCGGGAGTTGCGCGTCCGGAGCGTGGACGGCGCCCGCGGCTCACCCTGGGGGAAGGACGGCGAGGAATGCGGAACGGGAACGGTGAGACCAGGCCCCGCGGCGGGCGGTGGACGTGGACGGCGCTGGGCGCCCTGGCCGCGCTGGCGGCGGCGCCCGCGGCCGCGCAGGACGAGTTCGACGGCCGGCCGATCAACTACACCATCTACGGCGGCACGGCGTTCGACGGCTACGAGACCAACATCCAGATCATCGGCGGCACGGTGCGCCCGGCCGGCACCGGCCTGCGCCCCATGGCCGGGCTGTCGGTCTACCGCCTGGGGTACCGGAACGCCGGCGCCAGCACGAACGTCTTCGCGGTGAACCCCTCGGTGGGTGGGGGGTGGTTCACCCCGGACGGCCAGGTGAGCGCCATGGTGGGGTACTCGTTCGTGAACGAGGACGTCCCGGTCCCGGTGTTCGGCGGCGGCGGCGGATCGAGCGGCCTGACCACGGCGGTGCAGGGGCTGTACTGGGGCGCCGACCCCGACGTGGAGGCGATCGCCGCCTACAGCTGGGAGCCCGAGTACCTGTGGACCAACGCGGTGGTGGCGCAGCCGGTCATGGCGATGGGCAACGGCACCCTCTCGCTGGGCGTGGACGGCGTGTACGAGACCCAGATGATCGAGAACGGCACCAGCGCCTACTCCCTCGGCCCGGCGGTGCGCTGGTCCAACGACCTGAACCTGGGCGTGACGCTGGCCGGCGGCTACCGCAAGGCCGAGGCGCGCGACGCCACCTGGTACGTGCGCCTGGGCGCGGCGTTCTACCAGTAAGGCTTCGAAAAGCCCACGCAGAGCAGCAGAGGGGCAGAGCAGCAGAGGGAGCCAGGTCGGTTCTCTGCTGCTCTGCCTCTCTGCTGCTCGGCGTGAGTGCCGTTCAACGGGGCCGCGAGTTGCGACCCCGCCGGCCCCGCGCCCATGTTGCCGCCATGAATCCTGCTGGAGCGGAACCGTCTGTCGGGGCGCCGGTCCGCCGGCCGCGCATGGGGCGGGAGCTGGGGCGCAAGGCGTTCCACATGGCGTCGGCCGCGCTGCCGGCGTTCGCCTGGTTCGCGCCGCGTCCGCTGGCGATGACGGTGCTGGCCGTGCTGGCGGTGGTGGCGGTGGCGGTGGACCACGCCCGCCTGCGCTACCGGGTGCCGCGCTACTACTTCCTCCGCGCCACCCGCACCCTGCTGCGCCGCCACGAGCGGCACGGCTTCGCCGGCGCCACGTACATGGCCGTGGCCTACGCGGCCGCGTTCGCGCTCTTCCCGCGCCCGGTCGCCGTGGCGGGGATGCTGTACAACGGGCTGGGCGACGCCGCGGCGGCCCTGGTGGGCAAGCGCTTCGGCCGGCACCGCACGGCGTGGGGAAAGAGCTGGGAGGGGTTCGCGGCGGGGCTGGCGGTCAGCCTGGCCGTGGGGCTGGCGATCCCCGGCATCCCGGTCGCCGGCGCGCTCCTCGGCGCCCTCGCCGCCGCCACGCTGGAGTTCCTCCCCCTGCCGGTCGACGACAACCTGCGCGTCACCCTGGGCGGCGCGCTGGGGTGCTGGGTGGGGGCGGTGATGTTCTGAGCTTGACTTTGTCCAAGTTGATGCTGTAGTGCGGCGGCAGGTCTCGCCAAAACACCCGTCCAGTTTACATTGGGTGCATGTGCCTGCCTACCACCGCCGTCGCGTCCGGATACGCGGAGTTCGAGGCGCTCGTCC
>DATAAG010000495.1:0-10793 GCA_036260235.1 Longimicrobium sp. | reverse complement strand
GCGCTGCCCGGCACGGCGGGCCGCGCGGCCCGCGCGCCGGCGGGGGCACGCCGCTGGACGGCGGCACGCGCGCGTTCATGGAACCGCGGTTCGGCCACGACTTCGGCCGGGTGCGCGTTCACACCGGCGAGGCCGCGGCGGCCGGGGCGGAGGCCCTGGGCGCCGCGGCGTACACCGCCGGAACCGACGTGGTCTTCGCGGGCGGGCGCTACGCCCCCGGCTCCGCCGCGGGACGCCGCCTGCTGGCCCACGAGCTCGCGCACGTGGTGCAGCAGGCGTCCGCGCCCGGCACCGAGCGGCGGGTCTCGAGCCCGGGCGACGCGGGCGAGCAGGCCGCCGAGCGCGCCGCCGACGCCGTGGCGGCCGGCCGCTCCGCCGGCGACGTGCGGACCGCCACAGCCGTCCCCGCGGTGCAGCGCCAGCCGGCGGCGCCATCCGCCACCGGACAGTTCGGCCCATCCCCGATGTTCCTGATGTCGATGGGGAGCCTCACCATCTCCGGGTTCCCGGTGGACAAAGCGACCCTCACCGACGCGGACGTGGCGCGGCTCAAGGGGCATGCGACGATCGTAAAGACGCTCCTGGCGATGGACCCCGGCGGGCGCCTGGAGGTCACCGGCCACACCGACGGCACGGGGACCGCCGAGCACAACTCCGCGCTGGGGCTGGAGCGCGCGGCGGCGGTGCACCGGGAGCTGGTGCTGGGCGGCGTCCCCGCCCACGCCATGGGGATCGCGAGCGCCGCGGCCACTCAGCCGGTGGTGCCCACGAAGGGTCCCGAGGCGCGAAACCGCCGCGCGGAGGTGCGCTACGTTCCCGCCAGGCCGCTGGTGGGCCCCGGCCTTCCGGGTGCCGGCCTCGGTCTTCCAGGCGCCGGCCCAGGGCTGGGCCTGCCCAGGCTGGGCTTTCCGGGCGACGCGCCGCCCAAACAGCCGGGGGTCATGCCGGCGCAGCCCGGCTCCCCCTGGCTCGCTCCCGTGCCCAGGGGCGAGGGATGGCAGCCGTACAAGCTCCCGCCCCTGGGGCTGGGGCTGGGGAACTACTGCCTGCTGAACCCCGGCCTGTGCGCAGGCGAGCCGCCCGGGCCTCGGCGCCCGCCCCCGCCGGAGATCTTTCGCCCGATCCCGGCGCCGCCCAAGCAGCCGGACAAGCTGCGGCAGTTCTTCGACGACCAGCCGCTGCTGCGCGTGCTGCCCAAAAGCCTGCGGGACAAGGCGGTGGACGCGCTGGTAAAGGTGGACGAGAAGGCGGTCGAAGGCATCGTGGGCAAGCTGGAGGAGATGGATTCCGATACGGCCGGCATGCTCAAGAACACGCTCATCGCGATGCTCAAGTACATGAAGGGGGAAAAGTGGGTGCCGCCCACCCCGCGGCCGGAGCGCCTGCCGCCGCCGCCGGACTACTCGTTCCCCAGGATGCCGGGCGAGCAGATCTACACCATTCCGGTTTACGAATTCTGAAAGGAAGCGCACCGTGGCGGCACTCTCCTCCGCACCCCGGCTCGTCAAGGGCGGACTGGTGCTGATCGACCCGCAGACGGCGGCCATCCGCCGGGTGATCACGCTGCAGTACAACCCCGATTCGCTGCAGCGCACCCTGCAGGTGCAGGGCGCGGGCGCAGAGGGCGGCGACCGCTCCGAGGCGCTGCGCCTGAAGGGGCCGGCGGTGGAGACGCTCAAGCTGGAGGCCGAGATCGACGCGGCGGACTACCTGGAGCTGCCGGACGAGAACGCCGACACCGTCGCCCTGGGCATCCACCCCCAGCTGGCGGCCCTGGAGCGGCTGGTGAACCCGTCCGCCGCCGAGCTTTCCGCCAGCCGGGCCCTGGCCGCCGCGGGGAGCATCGAGATCCTTCCCGCGGAGGCGCCGCTCGCCCTCTTCGTCTGGAGCCGCCAGCGCATCCTTCCCGTGCGCGTGACGGAGCTGAGCGTGACGGAAGAAGCGTTCGACCCGGCGCTGAACCCCATCCGCGCCAAGGTGTCGCTGGGGCTGCGGGTGCTGGGCGTGGACGACGTGGGCCACGGGCACCGCGCCGGACAGCTGTTCATGAGCTACCTGCGGGGCCGCGAGCAGCTGGCCGGCCGGGGCCCGCGCGGCACCCTGTCGAACTTCGGCATCGGAGGCATCCCGTGACCGACCCGCTCAAGGCCCTGGAGGCGCTGCTGGGCGGCGCCGCGGCCGGCACCCCCGCGTTTCCGCCCAACAGCCGCTACCACGGCGTGGCCACCGGGGTGCACCTGCGCCCCGACGGCCGCACGGTGGCGTACCTGCTGCGCCGGCGCGTCCCCCCGCCGGAGGCCTTTGCCGACGTGGGCGCGCACGTGGTGGTGCAGGGCGAGCGGCTGGACCACCTGGCGGAGCGGTACTACGGCGACCCCGAGCTCTTCTGGCGCCTGGCCGACGCCAACGGCGCCCTGCGCCCCGACGAGCTGGAGACACCGGGGCGCCGCCTGCGCATCACCCTTCCCGAGGGGATCCCGGGCACCGGCGGTTCCGGTGGGTGACGGCTGCCGATCGGCGGCACGTGGCGGCGAGGTCCGGGTGAGACGGGCGGCGCGTCGGGAGACGGGCATCCCCTGACGATCAGGGGCGGCGGACGACGAAAGGGAGCAGGCGCGACGATGCGGGAGCGAGTGAATCCCCTGGCGAAGGCCGTGCGGCCGCCGGAAGCGCCTCCGGCGGCGGCCGTGCGCGTGGTTCCCGGCCCCGGGGCGCCCGCTGGAGCCGGCGCTCCGCGGCAGATGGAGCGGCGCCTGGGGCACGACTTCGGGGCCGTGCGGGTGCACACGGACGCCCGGGCGGGTGCGCGATGACGCCCGCCATCATCCCCGAGAGCATCTCGGGAGGGCGCCATGTCTAATGCGCTGAACCTCACGATGCTCATCGGCCCGGGCGTGCCGGTGCCGGCGCCGCGCGAGCTGGTGGACGCGCTGGACAGCGTGGAGGTGACCAGCGGCACCACCCAGAGCGGCTTTCAGCTCAGCTTTACCGTCGGCAAGACGTCGCGGCTGATGACGACGCTGCTCCCCTCCGGCTTTCTCGACCCGGTCATCACCCGCGTCGTCCTGATCGCCACCGTGCGCGGCATTCCCCAGGTGCTGATGGACGGCGTGGTGACGCGCCACGAGCTGTCCCCCGCCAGCCAGCCGGGCAAGTCCAGGCTCACCGTCACGGGCGAGGACCTGTCGCTGCTGATGGACCTGGTGCAGATGCCGTTCATGCGCTTTCCCGCCATGCCCGTCATCGCCCGGGTGTACGCCATCCTGGCCAAGTACGCGGCGGTGGGGATCATCCCCGCGGCCATCCCGCCGATCATCCCCGAAACCACCACGCCGCTGGAGGCGCTGCCCAGCCAGACGGGCACCGACCTGGACTACATCCGGCAGCTGGCCAGGGGGTGCGGCTACGTGTTCTACGTGGAGCCCGGGCCGGCCCCCTTCACCAGCATCGCCTACTTTGGCCCGGACCTGCGCATCCCCGTCCCCCAGCCGGCGCTGAGCGTGAACATGGACGCGCACACCAACGTGGAGTCGCTCTCGTTCAGCCTGGAAGGCGACAAGAAGAAGGTGGACGTGTTCTTCGTGCTGGACCCCGCGACGCGCAAGATCACCATCCCCGTCCCCGTTCCCAACCTGAGCGTGCTGCGCCCCCCGCTGGGCGCGCGGCTGCCGCCCCCGCGCCGCATCGAGTTCCCCGCGGGGATGGGCAAGATGAGCGTGGCGGCGGCCGCCAACCGCGCGCTGGCCAGCAGCTTTGCCGCCTCAGACTCCGTCACCGGCCGGGGCTCGCTGGACGTGTCGCGCTACGGGCGGGTGCTGCGCTCGCGGATGCTGGTGGGAGTGCGGGGGGCGGGGATCACCTACGACGGACTGTACTACGTGAACAGCGTGACCCACACCCTCAAGCGCGGCGAGTACAAGCAGAGCTTCACCCTGTCGCGCGACGGGCTGATCTCCCCCACGCCGGTGGTGCCCGTATGAGCGTTCCCGGAGGGCCGGAGCGGCCGTTCTTCGGCAAGTACCGCGGCACGGTCATCAACAACATCGACCCGCTGATGCGCGGCCGGCTGCTGGTGCAGGTGCCCGACGTGCTGGGGCCGGTGCCCTCCAGCTGGGCGGAGGCGTGCACGCCGCTGGCGGGGCCCACCGGGCCGCCCATGGGCGTGTACCTGGTGCCGCCCATCGGCGCGGGGGTGTGGGTGGAGTTCGAGCAGGGGGACCCCGACTACCCGATCTGGGTGGGGTGCCGCTGGGGCGCCGCCAGCGACGTGCCGCCGCTGGCCCGGGTGGGGCTCCCCGTGTCGCCCAACCTGGTGCTGCAGAGCCTTGCGCAGCACACGCTGATGATCAGCGACATGCCGCCCACGCCGGCCACCGGCGGGATCATCCTCAAGAGCACCACCGGCGCCAGCATCGTGGTCAACGACAGCGGGATCTACATCCAGAACGGCAAGGGCGCCTCCATCGTCCTTACCGGGCCCACCATCACCATGAACATGGGCGCCCTCACCATCGTGTGAGGGCCGAGAAAGGCCGCGCATGCCGGGACCGGTCCTTCACCTGGGCGCCACCGTGCTCTGCGCGCACGGCGGGCAGGCCGTGCCCACCGCCCCCACGCCGCGTTTGCTGCTGAGCGGCCAGCCGGCGGCCACCGTGGCGGCGCCGTACGCCGTGGCCGGGTGCGCCTTCGTGCCGCCGGGGGGCAACGGGCCGTGCGTGACGGCACAGTGGGTGGTGGGCGCCACCCGCGTCTTTGCCACCGGGCAGCCGCTGGTGATCGCCACCGGCGTGTCCGTCTGCGCGCCCACGGGGACGCCGCTGGTGCCCGTGGCCTTTCAGGCGCGGGTGATCGCCACCTGATGCCGGCCGGGATCGAGAAAGAAGCGTTCGACGCAACGGGGACGAGATGAACGTGAACGTCCGCTTTCCCTACGAGTTCGACGGCCGCGGCCGTACCGCCCTGGACGACGAGGACCGCTACGTCCGCGGCCTCATCGAGCAGGTGCTGTTCACCTCTCCCGGCGAGCGCGTGAACCGCCCCGACTTCGGCAGCGGCCTGGCGCAGCTGGTGTTCGCGCCCAACGGCACCGAGCTGGCCGCCACCACGCAGATGCTGGTGCACGCGGCGCTGCAGCAGTGGCTGGGCGACCTGGTGGAGGTGGAGTCGGTGGAAGTGGAGGCGGAGGACGCGGCGCTGCGGGTGACGGTGGCCTGCGCGGTCCGCCGCACGGGCGCCCGGCAGGTGCACTCCTTCTCGCACGGAGGCGCGGGATGACCTACCGCTGCTGCGACGAGACGCGCCGCGAGGCGGTGCGCGCGCACGCCACCCTCAACGGCATCGACTGGCTGGAGGTGCTGGACGGCGACGCCCCCGCCGGCAGCCCCCGCCAGCGCACGCTGCTGCTGCGCTGCCTGAAGGTCGTTCCCGCCACGTTCGGCGCCGAGAACGTGCGCATCGAGGGGGGCGACCGCATCCGCCCCGTCCAGGTGGAGTGGGCCGCGCCGGCCGCGTCCATCCCCGGGGGGCTCGTTTCCCCGGCCGAGCAGGCGTTCCTGGCCGGGCTGGACAAGGCGGACCACGTGCTGGCCGTGCGGACGGACTCCGCCGGCGACTTCTCCGCCTACACGCTGCGGCTGATCGCCTCCGCCCTGGACGCCCTGCCGCCGGCCGGCTTCGACCCCCGGCTGTCGGAGGTGGACTTTTCCTTCAAGGTGGAGTGCCCCACCCCGTTCGACTGCGCGCCGCCCCGGTCGTGCCCCACCGGGCCGGCGCCGGAGCCGGAGATCGATTACCTGGCCAAGGACTACGCCAGCTTTCGCCGGCTGCTGCTGGACCGCCTGTCGCTGCTGGTCCCCGGGTGGCACGAGCGCAGTGCGGCGGACCAGGGCGTGGTGCTGGCGGAGCTGCTGGCGTACGTGGGCGACCACCTTAGCTACCGGCAGGACGCCGTGGCCGCGGAGGCGTACCTGGACACCGCGCGCCGCCGCGTCTCGCTGCGGCGCCACGCGCGGCTGGTGGACTACGCCATGCACGACGGCCGCAACGCCCGCGCCTGGGTGCAGCTGGAGATCTCCGCCGACCTGGTCCTGGCCCACGGCGACGCGCGCTTCTACACCCGCCTCCCCGGCTTTCCCGCCCGCATGGTGCCGGACTCGCCGGACGACAAGCGGGCGCGGGAGCGGGAGCCGGTGGTCTTCGAGCCCGTGCACGGCGAGGAGCTGTTCGCGGCGCACGACACGCTGGACTTCTACACCTGGGGCGACCGGGCCTGCTGCCTGGTGCGCGGCGCCACCCGGGCCACCCTGGCCGGGCACTTTCCCTACCTGCGGCCCGGCCACGTGCTGGCGTTCGTGGAGGTGATGGGCCCGCGCACCGGCGTGGCCGACGACGCCGACCCCGCCCACCGCCACGTGGTGCGGCTGACCGAGGTCGTCCACACCCGGGGCGGCTCGGCGCTCACCGATCCCCTGGACGGCACCCTCATCACCGGGATCGCCTGGGACGCCGAGGACGCGCTCCCCTTCCCCCTCTGCGTCTCGTCCGAGCTGGACGACGGCACCCTGGTGGACGGGGTGAGCGTCGCGCGGGGAAACGTGGTGCTGGCGGACCACGGGCTGACGCGCGACGAGGATCTGGGGGCCGTGCCGGCGCCGCGGCTCTTCGCCGCCCCCTGCGCCGGCGCGGACCCCTGCGCGCAGGAGCCGCCCGTGCCCCTTCCCCCGCGCTTTCGCCCGCGCCTGTCGGAACGCCCGCTCACCCAGGCGGGACCGCACCAGGCGGGGATGTGGATCGATGGAAAGCGGTGGATGGTGCCGCTGCGCCAGGCGCCCGCCGCGCGCGCCCTGCGCCGGGAGATGGCGGGGGTGCTCCCGGAGCTGTGGCTCACGGAGGACCCCGCTGGGGCCGCGCTGGAATGGGACGCGCGTCGCGACCTGCTTTCCAGCGGCGCCGCGGCCCGCGAGTTCGTGGCCGAGGTGGAGGACGACGGGACCGCCGCCCTGCGCTTTGGCGACGACCGCCACGGCCGCCGCCCGGAAACGGGGGTGCGGTTCGCCGCCCGCTACCGGGTGGGGAACGGGCGCGCGGGGAACGTGGGCGCCGAGGCCATCGCCCACGTGGTGGCGGCCGACGCCCGCATCCTCCGCGCGTGGAACCCGCTGGCCGCGGCGGGCGGCGCCGACCCCGAGACCGCCGCCGAGGTCCGGCGGCGCGCGCCGGACGCGTTCCGCACCCAGGAGCGCGCCGTGACCAGCGGGGACTACGAGGCCATGTCCGGGCGGCACCCCCAGGTGCAGCGCGCCGCCGCCACCCGCCGCTGGACGGGGAGCTGGCATACCGTCTTCGTGACAGTGGACCGCGCGGGCACCCTTCCCGTGGACGCCGCCTTCGAGCGGGAGCTTCTGCAGCACCTGGAGCGCTACCGCCTGGCCGGCGAGGACCTGGAGGCCGATGCCCCCCGCTGGGTGCCGCTGGAGGTGGAGATGCAGGTCTGCGTGGCCCCCGGCTACCTGCGCGCGGACGTGCACGCCGCCCTGCTGCGCGAGCTGGGAAGCGGCGTGCTCCCCGGCGGACGGCGCGGACCCTTCCACCCCGACAACCTCACCTTCGGGCAGACGCTCTACCTGAGCCCCCTGTACGCGGCCGCGCGCCGCGTCCCCGGGGTGGAGTCGGCGGAGGTCACCGCCTTCCATCGCCAGGGCGTGCCCGACCCGCTTCCGCTCAGGAGCGGACGGATGACGCTGGGGCGGCTGCAGATCGCCCGGCTGGACAACGATCCCAACTACCCGGAGCGGGGCGTGCTGCGCCTGGCGCTCCACGGGGGGCGCTGAGGTGGAGAGCCACGACGCATCGTCCGCCTGCGGCTGCTGCGACGGGATCCAGGTGGAGACCCCGGAGCGGGTGGCCAACCGGCCGGGGCTGGACACCGTGGACTACCGCGTGGGGCGGCACGCCACCTTCCGAGAAAGCATGCTGGCGCGCCTGTCCGCCGCCGCCCTTCCCGCGCTGGCACCCCTGCGCACCCGCGATCCCGACGACTTCACCATCGCCCTGGTGGACTCGGCCGCGGCCATGCTGGACGTCCTCACCTTCTACCAGGAGCGGCTGGCCAACGAGAGCTGGCTGCGTACGGCGCGCGAGCCCCGCTCCGTCCGCGCCCTGGCCCGGCTCATCGGCTACCGCCCCTCGCCCGGGGTGGCCGCCAGCACGCACCTGGCGTTCACGCTGCAGCAGGCGCCCGGCGCGCCCGCGCAGTCCGCCGCGCCGGTGACCATCCCCGCCGGCACGCGGGTGCAGAGCGTCCCCGGCCCCGACGAGGAGGCGCAGACCTTCGAGACGATCGCCCCCGCAGAGGCGCGCGCGGAGTGGAACGCCGTCCCCGTGCAGGTGAGCCGGCGGTGGATGCCGGCGAGGGGCGACCGCGACCTGTACCTGGCCGGCACCGCCACCCGCCTGGAGCCCGGCGACGCGCTGCTCATCGTCGGCGCCGAGCGCGCGGAAGACCCGGGTGACGAGCGCTGGGACGTGCGGGTGCTCACGGCGGTGGAGGCGGACCCCGGCCGCGACCGCACCCGCGTGGAGTGGGAGGCCGGGCTGGGCGACGCCAGCACCCTTCCCGCCGCGCGCGACGTGCGGGTGTACGCCCTTCGCCGGCGCGCCGGGCTCTTTGGCCACAACGCGCCCGACGCCCGGCTGATGGCCACGGCGGGCGGCAGCCAGGTCGCGGGGATGCTCAACGCGAGCGGCACCGACTGGAAGGACTTCGAGATCGGTGACGTCATCGACCTGGACGCCTCGTATCCCAGAGTCGTTGCGGGAAGCTGGGTCGCCCTGGTCCGCAACTACGGTGCGCCGCTCCCGGGGACGGTGGAGCTGTACCGCGCCGTCACCGTCTCGCACCCGTCCCGCGCCGACTTCGCCCTGAGCGCGAAGGTTACCCGCATCGTCCCCGACACGGACGAGAGCCTGTCACTCTTCAAGCTGCGCAGGACGCTGGTGCTGGCGGAGAGCGAGGCGCTGCCCACGGCCGAGCGCCCGCTGGGCTCGCCCCTGTTCGGCGGGCGGGTGGAGCTGGCGTACGTGGTGGACGGCCTCCTTCCCGGCCAGGCGCTGGCGGTGGCGGGAAAGCGCCAGCGGCTGCGCGTCCGCACCGGCGCCGAGGGGCTGCAGCTGGCGCTGGACGACGGCGCCGCGCGCCCCCTGCGCCCGGGCGACTCGCTTCCGATCGCCGCCGCGCCCGTGCGGCTGACGGGCGGCACCGCCGCCCTGCTGGAGCCGGACGTGCTGGCCGGCCACCTGGACGCGGCCTCTGCCTCCGTGCAGTTGCGCGTTCGCCTGGTGGATACGGACGGCCGCGAGGGCACGCTGGCGTGCCTGGCCTCGCAGGTGCGCCTGGCGCCGGCGGAAAAGGACGACGCCGAGGTGTCGGAGGTCGTGTTGGTGGACGACGCGCCCGACGCGATCTCGCACGACCGCGACCGCACCACCGCGCGGCTGGCGTCGGGGCTGCGGCACTGCTACGACCGCCACACGGCCCGCGTGAACGCCAACGTGGCCCCCGCCACCCACGGCGAGTCCGTGGCCGAGACGCTGGGCGGCGGCGACGCGGCCGCGCGCGACCAGCGCTTCGCCCTGCGGCAGGCGCCGCTGACGTACGTGCGCGCGCCGACCCCCGAGGGGAGCACCTCCACCCTGCAGGTGCGGGTGAACGACCTGCTCTGGACCGAGGTGCCCACCCTGTACGGCCGCGGCCCCGACGAGCGCGTCTTCACCACCGCGGTGGACGAGGAGGGGCGGGCCGTCGTCCGCTTTGGCGACGGGGTGGAGGGCGCGCGCCTTCCCAGCGGGCAGGACAACCTGCGCGCCGCGTACCGCAGGGGAACCGGCGCCGCGGGCAACCTCCCCGCCGGGCGGCTCACCACGCCGCTCACCCGCCCCCTGGGCGTGGTCGAGGTCACCAACCCCGCGCCCGCCACGGGCGGGGCCGACATCGAGGCGCCCGACGCCATCCGCGCCGGCGCGCCCCTGCAGGTGCTGGCGCTGGGCCGCGCCGTCTCGGTCCGCGACTACCGCGACTTTTCCCGCTCCTTCGCCGGCATCGCCAAAGCGCACGCCGTGTGGATCCCCAGCGGGCCGGGGCGCGGCGTCTTTCTCACCGTGGCCGGGGCGGGGGGCGACCCCGTCGACGCGGCGGGGGCCACGCACCGCGACCTGGTCGCCGCGCTGCGCCGCTTCGGCGACGGGCTGGTGCCGCTGCGGGTGGTGTCGTACGCGGACGCCCGCTTCCGCGTGAGGGCCCGGGTGCGGGTGGCGGCGGACGCGGAGCCGGAGCGGGTGCTGGCCGCCGCGGGGGAGGCCCTGCGCGCCCACTTCGGCTTCGCGGCGCGCGAGTTCGGGCAGACGGTGTCGGTGGACGAGGTAGCCGCCGTGCTGCACGGCGTGGGGAGCGTGGTGGCCGTGAACGTGGAGAAGCTGTACCGCACGGGGACGGGGGTCTCGCTGCAGCCGCGGCTGTTCGCGCGCGTCCCCGCCGCGTCGCCCCACCACGCGCCCCTCCCCGCCGAGCTGCTCACGCTGGACGACGCGGGGCTCGACCTGGGGGTGATGCCATGAGCTTCGACGCAACGCGGCTGATGGAGCTGCTGCCGGCGCTCTACCGCATCCGCGACGTGGGGATGGCCCGCGCGGCGCAGCTGCTGCCGCCCGTGGAGGCCGCCGAGCTGCAGGCGCTGGAGACCACACCCGGGCTGACGGTCGCGCAGCAGGCGCGCCTGGCGGAGCTGGCGGCGCGCCCC
>DATAAG010000494.1:0-20927 GCA_036260235.1 Longimicrobium sp. | reverse complement strand
CCCCCGGGACCGCGCGCGCGGCGGCCGGCGGCGGTGTCGCGGAGCGCCTCCAGCCGCAGCCGGAGGTCCGCGTCGCGCGGCCCGTCGCCGCGGCGGAAGACGTCGCGCTCGCTCAGCAGCGCGGCCAGGTCGCACGCCAGCCCGCCCAGCCCCAGCTCGCGGCCGCGCAGGAGCAGGTGCGCCAGGCGCGGATGCAGCGGCAGCTCCGCCATCGCGCGGCCGTGCGGCGTCACCGCGCCGGCGGGATCCAGGGCGCCCAGCTCGCGCAACAGCTCGCGCGCCTGCGCGAAGGCGGCGGGCGGCGGCGGATCCAGCCACGCCAGCTCCGCGGGGTCCGCCACGCCCCACGCGGCCAGCTCCAGCGCGAGGGGCGCCAGGTCCGCGTCCAGGATCTCCGGCGTGCCGTGCGGCACCAGCCCCGCCTGCGCGTGCTCCGGCCACATCCGCCAGCACACCCCCGGCGCCAGCCGCCCCGCGCGCCCGCACCGCTGCTCCGCGGACGCGCGCGAGACCGTCACCGTCTCCAGCCGCGTCATCCCCGTGCGGGGAGAGAAGCGGGGGACGCGCATGAGCCCGGAATCGACCACCACGCGCACGCCCTCGATGGTCAGGCTGGTCTCGGCGATGGAGGTGGCGAGCACCACCTTGCGGCGCCCGGGCGGGCTGGGGGCGATCGCCTCGTCCTGCGCCGGCTGAGGGAGGTTGCCGTACAGCGGCATCACCCGCACGTGGGGCGGCAGATCCGCATCGCGCAGCATCTCTTCCACCCTGTGGATCTCCCCCGCGCCGGGAAGGAAGACGAGCACGTCGCCTTCGGACGATGCCACCGCCTGCCGCACCGTCCGCGCGACCGCCGGCTCCACCCGCCCCTCGACGCGCGACGGGAGGTAGCGGACGTCCACGGGAAAGCTGCGACCCTCGCTGGTGACGATCGGCGCGTCGCCCAGCAGCGCCGCGACGGGGCCGCCGTCCAGCGTGGCGCTCATCACCAGCACGGCCAGGTCCTCGCGGAGCACGGAGCGGGATTCGAGAGTGAGGGCGAGCCCCAGGTCCGCGTGCAGGCTGCGCTCGTGGAACTCGTCGAAGATGACGAGGCCGACGCCGTCCAGCGCCGGGTCCGACTGGAGCATGCGCGTCAGCACGCCTTCGGTGACCACCTCGATGCGCGTGGCGGGGCCCACGCGCGTCTCCATCCGCACCCGGTACCCCACCGTCCCGCCGACGTCCTGGCCCAGCAGCCGCGCCATGTGCCGCGCCGCCGCGCGCGCCGCCAGCCGCCGCGGCTCCAGCATCACCATCCGCCGCCCTTCCATCCACGGCTCGTCCAGCAGCGCCAGCGGCACGCGCGTGGTCTTGCCCGCGCCCGGCGGCGCCTGCAGCACCGCCGCGCCGTCGCTTGCGAGCGCGGCTTTCAGCTCCGGAACCGCGGATTCGATGGGAAGGGTGGATGACATGCGGGGAAGATAGCGGACGGCGGGAGCGGGTGAAGGGGTGAGGGGTGACGGAGGCGCCGCATTTCCGGGGTGTCGTCGGCACGCCCCCGGTACCGCGGCGGCGCGAGCACCCGGCAGGCGCCGTTTGCGCGCAGCGCCGTGGGGGCGAAGCCCCGTCTGGCGAGCCTCCGGCGAGCCAGGACCGGTCTTATGGCCGTTCCAGCCCCGGGTTTATGCCTGTTGCGAATCAAGTCCGGTAACGCGTTCCGCCGGAGCTTGCCACCACGCTCGTAGGCAGCGGTGCAGTCCGCGCAGGCGGACGTTGCGAGTTTCCAGTGGCGACTTCAGTCGCTCCGGCGCGGTGCGGGCGATTACCGGTTCAGGCTCGCAACGGGCATCAACCCGGGGTCTACGGTGAGAACGCGCCCCCAGGGCGGGCCCGCCGTTCACCCCCTCACCCCACCACCCCCCACCTCAGAACGGCATCCCGAACCCGAAGTTCACGCTCGTCCGCTCGCCCTGCGCCACCGTGACGGTCGCCGTCTGCCTGGCGGCGTGGAAGAAGAGGCCGCCGCCCACCCCGGTGTGCAGCTCGCCGTCGGAAACGCCGTCGAACCACACGCGCCCCGCATCCCCCAGCCCCAGCACGCCCACCGTGCCGCGCAGCCCCAGCTTCATCCGGAAGAGCGGCACCCGCAGCTCCGCGCTGCCGAACGCCATCGCGTCGCCCGCGAAGCGCTGGCCGGTGTAGCCGCGCAGCGTGCTGCCGCCGCCCAGGAACGCGGCTTCGTAGAAGGGATAGTCGCCCCACACGTGCTTGCCGCCCACGCGCAGGGCCAGCACCGGGCCGCGCCCCATCGACAGGTACGTGGCCGCCATCAGGTGCGCCTCGCCAAACGCGCCCTCCGCGTCCCACGCCGCGGGGTACGCCGATCCGCCCGCCTCCAGCCTCCAGCCGCGGCGCGGGAAGTTGGGCACGTCGCGCCCGTCCATCTCCGCCTCCGCGCGGAACCCCAGCTGTCCGAAGTGGTCGAACCCCGCCGGGCGCTCCAGGTCCACCGGGCTTCCCGCCTCCACCTCCGGGTCCGTCCACTGCAGCACCGGCCCCACCTCCAGCACGCCGCGCCCGCCGATCGGCAGGTGCAGCGACGCCTCCGCGCGCACCTGCCGCAGCCAGGTGTCCCGCAGCTCGCGCGGGATCTCCTCCTCCGTGTCGTTGCCAAAGCCGAAGAAGCGCACGTTCTCCAGGTTGGACGCGTACGCCTCCGCGGACCACCAGTGGCGCGCGTTCTCGGGATGCAGGTCGCCGCTGCCGGCCACCAGGAAGCGGGTCTCCAGCGGCGCCCACGCGATGTGCGCGCGGGCATCGTACGCGTGCGGGTGGCGCCGGAAGCCGTACTGCGTGACGTGCGGCCCTGCGCCGATCACCGGCCCGGCGCCGCGCTTCCAGTCCACGTAGGGCGAGAAGAGCGAGGTGCTCCACCCCCAGTCCCGGTAGGTGCGGTGGCCGGTGATGGCGGAGGTGTCCGGCGGCGCGTCCCACTCGCGCCGGTCCACGTTCGTCTGCGGGCCGCGGACGAAGCGGGTGTCGCTGCCGTCGTCGTACAAGGAGACGCCGGAGCGGCGCGTGGAGTCCGCCAGCACGTCGTCGCCCCCGCCACCGATCACGCGGATGCCCACCCCGTGGCCGGGGCCGCGCACCACCGCGCGGTCGTCGCCGCCGTGCAGGTACAGGCGCACGTCGTCCGTCTCGTCGGGATCGAAGCGGCGGCGGAAGGTGACGAAGTGCGACTCGGGATCCCCGGCGCCCGTCACCGTGACCTCCACCGAGCCGTCGGGGTGGCGGTCGATGACGGCCACCTCGTCCGCGTCGGTGGTGTGCACGTCCACGTTCTGCGCCAGCCGGGTGTAGAACCGCGCCGCCTGCTCCGGCAGCGCCTCGCGCCGCGCGCGCAGGATCGGGACGAGCTCCGCGCGCTGCTCGGCCTGGTACTCCGGCGGCAGGCTGGACACGGCGCCCTCGATGGCCGCGTCCGTCAGCCGCGCCTGCAGCCCGGCCACCACCGAATCCCAGGCGGCGCGGGGTAGGTCCGAGAGGAGCCGCCGGTCCAGCGGCTCCGCCTGCACCGTGAGGCCGGAGAGGCTGGGATACTCCTCGTCGAAGCGCACGTTGCGGATGAACGCCGCGCGGGCCATGGACAGAATGAGCCCTTCGTGGTTGACGAAGGCGTTGTCGCGGTCGCGGGGCACGGGCCGCCACCATCGCAGGTCGCCGCGGTCGAAGCCCGCCCACCGCCACTGGTCCTCGTGGCGGTCCCAGTCGCCCATGTAGATGTCCATCAGCCGCGCGGCCAAGTAGGCGCGGCTGTCCAGCCGGTTGACGGGGCTGTCCTCCAGGTCGTCCAGGAAGCCGTCCGTTCCCTTCACCACGTCCGCCCCCGCGAACTCCGGCCCGTCCACCTGCCCCTCGCGCGTGGGCACGCCGCAGCTCTCGGTGAGCGGATCGGCCGCCTCGCCCTCGTCCTCGCCGCCGGTCTGCCCCGGCTCGTCACTGCCCGCGTCCTCGTCCTCCTCGTCCTCTTCCTGCGGATCGTTCTCGTCCGCGCGCTCCTCGATGAAGCCCACCAGCCCGGCGAAGCGCTGGCGGCAGGCGCCCAGCGAGGCCCGGTCCGCCATCACCACCATCCGGGGCCGCGCGTGCAGCACCCCCGCCGCCTGCAGCAGCGGCGAGGCGAGCGCGGGCGCGGCGGGGTGCGAGGCGCTCACCTGGTCCTGCACCACCCACTCCACCACCGTGCCCTCGAGTTCCGGCCCCAGCCCCCTGGACACGTTCTTGTTGATCGACCGGAAGACGTAGCGCCGGCCGTCCGCGCCCAGCAGGTGCAGCGTGTTGCTGGCGAAGTCGCCCCCCGCCCGCAGCGGCGTGAGCCCGCCCGCGAAGGTGTCGGGGTCCAGCACCGGCGCGCGGACGGGGCGGGTCCACAGGTCGCGGTAGTTGTCGCCCCACAGGAACCGGTGCAGTCCATCGGCCCCGTACTCCTCCCCCACCACGACCGTCACGGAATCCTGCGCGCGCGCCGCCCCCGGGAGCGCCCCGGCCGCGGCGGCCAGCAGGAGAATGATCAGACGATGCGTTCGCGCCATATGCAGGCAAAGGTAGTCCGGCCGCGCGAACGCCCGAAGCTCTCGGGGACCCTCGCCGCGGCCGGGATATCGCTAACCTGCCACATGGGTTGCACTTATGATGCCGGGCAACGCAGAGGTGGTGCGCGGTGCGTCACGCATCGCGTAACTGATTGCATGAAAACGACTTCGGTTGGCGTGCACTTGCGTCGCGCCGCCACTCCGCTCCGGCCGCGCAACCGCCTAATCCGCGGCTAATCCACCGCCGTAAACTTTTTCCCGCGGTTTTACGTTATCACGGTCGACGGAACGAACCCATCGCTCAAGAAGAGGCAGCCATGATCCATACCGACACGCGCAAGGTGCGCAACGCTTTCGTGAGCCTTCTCCTGGGCCTCACCATCTTCACCCTGGCCGAGTCGGCGCTGGGCTTCGGGATGCCGGAGCGTTCCGAGGGGCTCACCGCCTGCGGCACCCAGGCGCAGCCGTGCACGCTGGAGCCGGTGGCCGCGGTGGCGCAGCCGGCGTCGGAGGGGCTGGCGGCCTGCGGCACGCCGGAAGAGCCGTGCGTGCTTCCCGCCATGTCGGTGCAGGCGCCGGAGCGCGACGGCAGCCGCCTGGCCTCTGCGGAGCGGGCGGCGCGCATGACCCTTCGCGTCGGCTCCTGACGGCGGGATCCGACGGACGCCTCTCTCAAGCGAGGAGCCCCGGCGCCATCACGGTGCCGGGGCTCTCGCTCGTCGGCGGAGTGATGGCGTGATGGCGTGATGGAGTGATGGAGTGATGGAGTGATGGAGTGATGGAGTGATGGGGTGATGGGTGATGGAGGAGCGATGACATCTCAGACCCAGCCTGTCCTTCCGAGGGAGGCGCCGCGCCAGACCTGGCGTTCTGCACGGCACCATGGCACCGACCGGGCACTCTACTCGCCGAAACTGGTGGCCTGATCCACGGCGCGATCTTGCCTGCCCGAGTCCGCGCAGGCGGACTTTGCGAATTTCCAGCGGCGAATTCATTCGCTCCTGGACCCGGGCTGCACGATTCCCTGATCAGGTGGATCATCGGGATTCCCTGATCAGGTGGATCATCGGGATTACGATCTGCCCCTCACGATGCGCCGGCGCGGCGGTGCGCGTCGCGGATCATCGTCCCCACCCGCGCGTTCATCCGCAGCGCCGACGAGAGCAGCACGAGCAGGAAGATCCCGGTGCCGGCGAAGACGTAGACCGGCAGGCCGCTGCCGTGGCCGGTGGCGTAGCGGTAGATGGAGAACTGCACCAGCATCACCAGCGCCGTCCCCATCATCCCCGTCATCGCCATGAAGTCCTGCAGCTGCGCGACGATCGGCGCGCGGGCCGCCGGGTCCAGCTCCAGGAAGCGGCGCCTGTCCGGCACGTTCCACAGCTGCGGGTGGCGGACGGAGTAGCGCGACGCCAGCTCCAGGAACCCCGCGACGGCGGTGGCGATCAGCGGCAGCGCGAACCACGACAGGAACGAGCGGTCCTCCCAGCGGTCCGGGCGCCCCGCCACGTCGAAGTGCACGGGATGCGGTCCGGCAGCGAGGGGTACACCATCGCGGAGCCGGCGTAGAAGGCGCCGAGCAGCAGCAGGTTCAGCAGGCGGCAGGTCCGGGCGCTCATGGGGTCATGTCCATTCCGCCCGGCTCTCCGTCCGGGCTCGGCGGAGGGTACGACGCGGCCGCAGGGCAGGTTGCACAGCTCTGCTGCTCGCGTGAATCCGCTCGCATCCCAGCGGCAAGTCGCCCCAAATCTACCTTTCTAGCCACTCCTTCGGTGACCGCCGGAGGTGGGTGATCGCCCCGGCCGCGAGGAGTCACGAGAGGAAACACTTGACAACGGCGGCTTAATGTCAAAATTTTGACATACGCAGTTCGTCCTCCCTTCGCCGTCCGAGCCTGCATGGCCAAGCGCCCCCCGCTGGACCTGAGCCGCCGCGAGCGCCAGATCATGGAGATCCTCTATAGCCGGGGCCGCGCCACGGCCGCGGAGGTGACGGCGGAGTTGCCGGATCCGCCCACCTGCACCACCGTGCGCGGCCTGCTGCGGGTGCTGGAGGAGAAGGGGTACCTGGTCCACGAGGAGGACGGGCCGCGCTACGTCTACCGCCCCTCCACGCCCCGCGAAGACGCGGGGGTCACGGTGCTCTCCCACGTGGTGAAGACCTTTTTCGACGGGTCCGCCAGCAAGGCGATGGCCGCCCTGCTGGGCAGCGACGGCGTGCGCACCACCGACGCGGAGCTGGCGCGCATCGCCGAGCTGCTGGAGCAGGCGCGCGCCGAGGAGGAGGACCGGTGACCCCCGCGTGGGTGGGATGGCTGCTGGCGGCGAGCACCGTCCGCTCGCTTCCCGTGCTGGCCGCGGCGTGGCTCCTGGCCCGGCTGCTGCGCCGCGCGGACGCCCGCCACGCCGTGTGGACGGCGGCCGTCGTCGCGGTGCTCTGCATGCCGCTGCTGCTCGCCGTCACCCCCGCCGTCCCGGTGCGCCTTCCGGCGGATGCGCTACGGCGCGCGGCCGCCGTCTGGCAGCGGGTCGCGCCGCCTTCCGCCGCGGTCCAGACGGCCGCCGAGCGCGGAGTGGCGGCGGGACCGGACGTGATGCGCGGCGCGGACGCGACCCTCGCCGCCGGCACCGTCGGCGAAGCCCCGGCGGCAGGGCTCGTCGAGGCCGCCGTCTGGGGCTGGGCCGCGGTGGCGGTGCTCCTGCTGGTGCGCATCTGCGGTGGCACGCTCCTCGTCGCCGGGCTGCGGAGGCGGGCGCGCCCGATCTCCACCGCCGCGCTGGACGCGGGGCTGCGCGAGTGCCGCGCCCGCTACGGCATCCGCCGCCCCGTGCCGCTGCTGGCCAGCGACGCGGTGGCGGCGCCCGCGACGGTGGGGTGGATTCGCCCGGCCGTGCTGCTCCCGTCTTCGGCCGCGGACTGGACGGCGGAGCACGCGCACACGGTGCTGGCGCACGAGCTCGCGCACGTGGTCCGGCGGGACTGCCTTGCGCAGGACCTGGCCCGCATCGCCTGCGCCCTGCACTGGTTCAACCCGCTCGTGCACCTGGCCGCGCGCCGGCTGCGCGCGGAGTGCGAGCACGCCTGCGACGACCGGGTGATCCTGGGCGGGGTGCGGCCCCACCGCTACGCCGTCGTGCTGGTGGAGACGGTGCGGGCGGTGCGGCGCGAGGCTCCCGCCGCCATGCTGGCCATGGCGCGCCGGGGCGAGCTGGAGCGGCGGATCGCGGCCATCCTGGACCCCGCCGCCCCGCGCACCGCGGCGCCCGCCCGCGGCCGGCGGCTGGCGCTGCTGCTCGCCGTGGCGGCGCTGGGCTCGGCGGCGCTGCGGGTGGAGGCCGCGCCCGGCCAGCAGGCGCCGCCGCCCGCGCCGGTGCAGCGCGGTGAGCCGGACACGCGCGGCGACTCCGTGGCCGGTCCGCTGAGCGAGCGCGTGCCGCTCCCCGCCGGGCTGGACTACGCGACGCTGGGCCAGGCCGGCGAGCGCGGGCCAGACTCGGCGCTGGTGCGCCTGCTGCGTGCGCAGCTGCGCCGGGTCCCGCAGTGGGAGGGCGACCTGGTGCGCGACCGCGCCGCCTGGGCGCTGCTGCGGATGCGGGGCGGCCGGCTCACGGAGCCGCTGCTGGAGTCGCTGGACGATCCCGACTGGCGCGTACGGGCCTACGCGGCGTGGGCGCTGGCGCAGGGCCGCGAGCCGCGGGCGGTCCCCGCGCTCCTGCGCGCGCTGCAGGACCCGGTGTGGCGCCTGCGCGCGATGGCCGCGTTCGCCCTCTCCGAGATCGCCGACCCCCGCACCCGCGAGGCGATGACCCGCGCCCTGGGCGACGAGGCGTGGCAGGTGCGGACAAACGCGGTCCGCTACCTCGCGCACTTCGGCGACGCCGACGCCCGCACCCGGCTGCGCGCGATGCTCTCCGACCGCCACGTCGCCGTCCGCGACGCCGCGCGCGAAGCCCTGGCCGGCTCGCCCGCCCCCTGACGGCCCGCCGCCCCGGGCGGCGGGCCGCTGTCACGGCCGGGTATGTCAATTTTTTGACATAGCGTCGCCTGAGTGAGTCCCGGAGAGGCACCCGAGGAAGTGCAGGCAAGGACGGCCGTTTTCCACACCCCTGGGTGTCAAATTTTTGACACCTCCACCATCACCCGATGGAGACTCTGCGATGACACGCTCGATCCGCCGAACCTGCACGCTGCTGGCGCTCGCGGCGCTGGCCGGCCCACTCCCCGCCCGCGCGCAGCGGCCGCTCGCCGCCGGCTTTCCCCCGGAGCTGGACGCCTACCTGGAACGGGCGCTGCGCGAGTGGCAGATCCCCGGGATGGCGATCGCGGTGGTGCGCAACGACAGCGTGCTGGTGGCGAAAGGCTACGGCGTGAAGGAGCTGGGAAGGCCCGGCCGGGTGGACGAGCACACCGTCTTCGACGCCGCCTCGCTCACCAAGTCCTTCACCGCCACGGCGGTGGCGATGCTGGTGGACGAGGGGAAGATGCGCTGGGACGATCCCGTCGTGCAGCACCTGCCCGACCTCGTCCTGCCCGATCCATACCTCACCCGCAACGCCACCGTGCGCGACTTCCTCTCCCACCGCACGGGGCTGCACGGATCGAACATGATGTGGTACCCCACGTCGGTGGACCGGCCGGAGGTGCTGCGGCGGATGCGCTTCGTCCGCGCGTCGGCGCCGTTCCGCACGGGGATGGTCTACTCCAACATCGGGTACACCGTGGCCGGCGAGGCGGCGGCGCGCGCGGCGGGGACGAGCTGGGAGGACCTCGTCCGCCGGCGCATCATCCGCCCGCTGGGACTGACGTCCACCGTCGCCAGCTACGCGGATACCGAGCGCATGCCCAACGTGGCCTCGCCGCACGCGCTGATCGGCGGCGTGCAGCGGCCCATCCGGCGCGAGGTGCAGCGCTCCGCCATCGCCCCCGCGGGCGACGTGCAGTCCACGGTGACGGACCTGGCCACCTGGATGCGCTTTCACCTGGCCAACGGCGTGCTCGACGGGCGGCGGCTGGTGAGCGACAGCAGCATGCAGGAGATGCACTCGCCGCAGGCCATCATCGCCACCACGCCGGGGATGCGGGCGGCCCGGCAGGTGGAGTTCTTCGCGGCGTACGGGCTGGGGTGGCAGGTGATGGACTACCGCGGCCATCCCATGCTCTGGCACAGCGGCAACGGCGACGGGCAGATCGCGTACATGGCGCTGCTGCCGAAGGATCGGCTGGGGGTGGTGGTGCTGGTGAACACCTGGGCCGCGCCGTTCGTGCACGGGGCGCTGGCCTCGTACATCCTGGACGTGTACCTGGGGCTGGAGCCCCGCGACCACAGCGCGGAGGCGCTCGCCCGCGTCCCGGCGATGCGCGAGGCGCAGGAGGCGGCGCGGCGGCGGCTGGTGGAGGGGCTGGTGCCCGGCTCGTCGCCGCCGCTGCCGCTTGCCGCCTACGCGGGAACGTACGTGGACTCCCTCTTCGGCCCGGTGTCGGTGCGGGTGGAGGGGCGGGGGCTGGTGATGCAGATGGACCGCGGCCAGCAGGCGGACCTGCTGCACCAGGAGGACGACACCTTCGTGGTCCGCTGGCGCGACGAGATCCTGCGCGAGTTCTTCGGCACGCGCGTGGAGTTCGGCGCGGCGTCAGATTGCGTCCGCGGCCTGCAGATGCGCCTGAACCGCGACAGCATCGCCGCCACCCGCTCCTGCGGCCCCGGCTGAAACCGATTTCTTGAAACAGAAATGCCTCACACGGAGTCAACGGAGGAAACGGAAGAAGCTCTACTCCGTCAACTCCGTTGACTCCGGGTGAGATCAATCCTGGCGGACGATGCGGCCGCCCTGCATCACCAGGCGCACGCGGCGGACGGCGGAGATGTCGCGGGTGGGGTCGCCGGTGACGGCGACCAGGTCCGCCAGCAGGCCGGGGGCCACGCGGCCGCGGTCGGGAAGGCGGAGGACGCGCGCGTTCACCGAGGTGGCGGCCCGCAGCGCGTCGATGGCGGGCATCCCGTACTCCACCATCATCTCCAGCTCGCGCGCGTTGTCGCCGTGCGCGAACACGCCCACGTCGCTGCCGAAGCAGATGGTGACGCCCGCGTCCAGCGCCGCGCGAAAGCTGGCGCGCTTGGCCCGGACGCGCTCCGGCTCCGGCTCCACCCCCGGCCGCCACCCGCGGTACTGCGAGACGGCGTGCCCGGCCGCCAGGGTGGGGCAGAGGGCCACGCCGCGCTCGCGCATCAGCCGCCACACCTCCGGCGTGCCGCCGTCGCCGTGCTCGATGGTGGACACGCCCGCCAGGACGGAGCGGCGCATCCCCTCCGCGGTGGCCGCGTGCGTCACCACCGGCCGACCCGAGCTCCCCGCCACCTCCACCGCCAGCCGCAGCTCGTCCAGCGTGAAGGTGGGCTGCGGCGTCTGGCCGGGGCCCCAGCGGTAGTCCGCGTACAGCTTCACCACGTCCGCGCCCCCGCCGATCTGCTCGCGGATCACGCGCGTGAGCTCCGCGCCGTCCGCCTCCTGCGCGCCCCGTGGGGACGGATGGTCGACCGCCAGCACGCGGGGCCCGTAGCTCCCCGTCGCCACGATGGCGGGGCCGGCGACCAGCATCCGCGGGCCGGGGATGATCCCCTGGTCGATGGCCTGCTTGAGCCCCACGTCCGCGTACCCCGCGCCCTCGGAGCCCAGGTCGCGCACGGTGGTGAAGCCGGCCATCACCGTCGCGCGCGCGTGCGCCGTGCCGCGGGCGACGCGCAGCGCCTGCGATTCGCGCAGCACCTGGTCGTCCCACGAGGTCTCGTCGTACGGGTGCAGCAGCAGGTGCGCGTGCCCCTCGATCATCCCCGGCATCAGCGTGGCGCCGGGAAGGTCGATCACCCGCGCGTCCGCCGGCGCCCCCAGCGACCCGGCGGGCCCCGCGGCGGCGATCAGCGAGTCGCGGACGAGCACCGCCCATCCCTGGTGCACCTCCACCCCGTCGAAGACGCGGTCCGGGCGCAGGACGACCGCCTGCGCCGGCAGGGCGGGGGAGATCAGCAGCAGCGCGAGAAGCAGCAGTCGCATGCGTCAGGTCGGGCTCGTGGGATGGATCGGTACGGGCGGACAGGATAGCACGGGGGAGAGTCCGCGACCAGCGACTGAAGTCGCCGCAACGACTACGCGCTGTCCGCCTGCGCGGACACGTTGAGGCAACGACCCGTGGCCGCGGGAGAGCCCTTGCCGGGGCAGGGAATCGTGCGCAATCTGGTGATCCTCTCTCAGGCCACGTTGAGCACAGGAGACCGATCGATGACGAGCGCCGCACCCGCTGCATCCACGCACGCGAGCCCCCGCGACACCTTTCTGCAGACGTTCGAGCGCGAGCACGCCACCACCGTGCGCGTGCTGCGCGCCTATCCCGCGGACAGGCTGGACCTGCAGCCGCACCCCAAGAGCAAGACGGCGCGTGACCTGGCGTGGCTGTTCGTGATGGAGCAGGGGCTGGCGCAGAAGGCCCTTACGGACGGCTTCGACTGGTCCTCGCCCCCGGCCGGGCCGCCCCCGCCGCCGCAGACGATGGACGAGATCGTCGCCGCGTTCGAGCAGGGTCACCGGCAGGTGGTGGAGCTGGTGCGCGGGATGAGCGAGGAAGACCTGCGCGGGACGGTGCAGTTCTTCGTGGGCCCGAAGCAGCTGGGGGACATCCCGCGGATGGACTTCCTCTGGTTCCTGCTCCACGACCAGATCCACCACCGCGGCCAGTTCTCCGTGTACCTGCGGATGGCGGGCGGCAACGTCCCCTCCATCTACGGCCCCACCGCCGACGAGCCCTGGTTCTGAGCGCGGACAAGCAAAATTCGAGGGGTACAGAGATACAGAGAACAGCCAGAGATACAGAGGAGTGCCCGGTTTCCCTCTGTATCTCTGGCTGTTCTCTGTATCTCTGTACCCCAACTTCTTTGTTCTTTCTTTCGATGGATTACTTGCGGACGACGATGCGGCCTTCCTTGATCACCGCGCTGATGTTGCGCGCGTCGCGGATGTTCTGCAGCGGGTCGCCGTCGACGAGCAGCAGGTCCGCGCGGCGGCCGGGCTGGATGGTGCCGAACTCGTCCTCGCGGCCCAGCCAGCGCGCGCCGTTCACCGTGGCCGCGCGCAGCACGTCGATGACGGGCACGCCGGCGTCCACGTACGCCTCCATCTCGTCGTTCAGGCTGCCGCCGTCCGTCCCCGCCAGCAGCATCACCCCGCTCTCGTGCGCCCGGCGGACGAAGCGGCTCATCCGGCGGTACGACTCCGACGCCGTGGCGTGCTCCGCCAAGCTGAAGCGCGCGCGGTCGCGGTCGCCGATGCGCTGCACCGTGAGCGTGGGGTCCAGCGCCACGCCCCGCTCCGCCATCCGCCGCAGCAGCCCGCCCAGTTCAGGGCCCTCGGGGTCGATGAGCGACCAGTCCGCCTGCATCCGCGCGAGGGGCGCCTTCTCGCGGTCCAGCGTCTCGTTCTCTCCCTGCGGCTGCATCTCCAGCGGCAGCACGTCGCGCCAGACGCGGATGTGGCTGAACCCGTCGATCCCCGACTCCACCGCCTCGCGCAGGCTCATCCGCACGCCGATGTGCCCGGTCACCGGCAGCCCCTGCCGCTCCGCCTCCGCCAGGATGGCCCGCCCCACCTCGGGATCGAGCAGGAAGTAGAGCTTCAGCAGGTCCACCCCCTGCTCCTTGAGCGCCTGCACCAGCGCCGGCGCGGCCGCGGGGTCCTCGATGGCCACGTCCACCATCGGGTGGTAGCCGCCGGGCGCGTCGATCAGCGGGCCGGCCGTGTAGATCGTGGGCCCCAGCACCACGCCCAGCCGGTTGGCGTCCTTGAAGTTCATGCTCGTGCTGATGGGCGCGCCGGGGTCGCGCACGGAGGTCACGCCGCGCTCCAGCAGCCGCTCGCCCTGGAACGGGAACCAGTAGTGCGCGTGGTTGTCCACCAGCCCGGGGATCAGCGTCTTTCCTTCCGCGTCCAGCACGGGGAGCCCGGCCTCCGGCGCGCCGCGGTGCACGCGGGCGATGCGGCCGCCCCGCACCTCCACCGTGGCGTCCTCCATCACCCGGTCGTCCACGCCCGTCCACACGCGCGCGTTGACGATGGCCAGGTCGCCGGGCGCCCGCGCCGGAAGGGAGAGCGCCGCGCGGAAGGGGATGGGCGCCGCCGCCCCGCCGCGCAGGTCGATGCGGACCAGCCGCCGCCCGTCCGCGACGACGGCGAAGCGGCCCGCGGGCTCGATGGAGAGCTGCTTCTGGCCGTACGGGCTGGCGTAGACGGCGCGCGGCGCGGCGCCGTCCGTCTGCGCCATCACCGTGTCCATCCCGTTCCGCCCCACCACCCACATCCGCGTGCGGCCGTCGCCGCTCCACGCCACGGAGAACTCGTTGGTCTCCGGCGTCTGCGTCAGCCGCGTGGCGCGCAGGGAGTCCATCCCCAGCAGGTACAGGTCCGCGCCGCCGTAGCGCCCGCTCTCCAGGAACACCGTGTCCGCCCGCGGCGAGAGGGCGAACGACCACTCGTGCCAGTTCTGCGTGTGCGTGAGCTGGCGCGGCTCGCTGCCGCCGGTGCGCGGCAGGCGCCACAGGTGCGCGTCGTACTGGCCGCGCGTGAGCACGTAGAAGAAGTCGGTCCCACCCGGGTGGTACGCGATGTGGCCCAGCGTGCCCTCCACCTCCAGCACGGAGCGGGCGGCGCCGGTGGCCAGGTTGTGCTCCATGAGCACGCTGCCGTTGCGCGTGTTGCGCGCGAAGGCCAGGAACTGCCCGTCCGGCGACCACGCCGGGTGCGTGTCCCAGACGCCGCCGCCCGTGGTCACCTGCACCGCGTCGCCGCCGTTGATCGGGACGAGCCACAGGGTGCCCAGGATGCTCGCCGCCACCTGCGCGCCGTCCGGCGAGACGGCGGGGTCCACCGCCCCGCGCTCCAGCACCTCCGTGCGCGGCGCGCCCGCCGCGAGGGTCGCGACGGCCTGCTGCGCCGCCGCCGGCGCGGCGAGCAGCGCGGCCGCGAGGGCGGCAAAAGGATGGAAGAGGCCTCTGCGGATCATCTTGCTCTCGTTTTCAGGACGGTTCGTGGAGGAGTGGTAAAGAAATAGCACCCCGGCGCGTTCGGCGGCAATCAGCATCCGCAAAACAGAATGGGCCTCACACAGAGTCAGCAGAGTCAACGGAGGAGCTGGACTCCGCTAACTCCGTTGACGCCGTGTGAGGCCATGATCTTCTGGCGGGTTTACTTGGCGTCGACGTTGCGGGCGGTGACGTAGAAGTTGGGGTCCACGCGGAAGCTCGCCGCCGTCACGCCGCGCACGTCGGCGGTCTGCCACGCGGTGGTGGGCGTGATGCGCTGGAACGTGCCCGGCGCCAGCGTCACCCGCACCGGCATGTCGAAGCCCGGCACCACGCTGGCCCAGCGGTACGAAAGCCGGTTCCCCCGGATGCGGTACTGCAGCTCGGGGATGTCGGTGGTGGTGAGGTACTGCCGGAAGACGCGGCTCAGGTCCATCCCCGCCTGGCGGGAGATGTACTCCGTCACCTGGTCGCCCGTGACCGTCTGCCGGCCGAAGGTCTCGTTCAGGCCGCGCAGGATGCCCCGCCAGCGCTCGTCGTCGTCCACCAGCTGGCGGATGGTGTGCAGCAGGTTGGCGCCCTTGAAGTACATGTCGCCGGAGCCCTCGGCGTTCACCCCGTACGGCCCCACGATGGGCCCGTCGTTGCTCACCAGGGCGCGCTGGCCGATGACGTACTCCGCGCCCGCCTCCTTCCCCTGCTGGCACTCCACGAAGAGCGACTCGCTGTAGGTGGTGAAACCCTCGTGCACCCACATGTCGGCGATGTCGCGGGTGGTCACGTGGTTGCCGAACCACTCGTGCCCCGTCTCGTGGACGACGATGTAGTCCCACGACAGCCCGCGCCCCGTGCCGGAAAGGTCCTCGCCGCGGTAGCCGTTGCGGTAGCCGTTGCCGTACGCCACCGCGCTCTGGTGCTCCATCCCCAGGTGCGGCGTCTCCACCAGCTTGAACCCGTCCTCGTACCAGGGAAACGGGCCGAACCAGTGCTCGAAGCACTGCAGCGTGGGCTTCACGTCGCGCCCCCACTGCCGCCGCGCGGCCTGCTCGTGCATGGCCAGCGGCCAGTAGTCCAGGGTGAGACGCCCCTTCTCGCCCTCCATCACGTCCTCGAAGTGCGCGTAGCTCCCCGCGTTCACCGCCACCCCGTAGTTGTTGATGGGGCTGGAGACGAACCACTCCCAGGTGGTGGTGCCGTCCGCGTTCTGCACGCTGCGGCGCAGGCGCCCGTTGCTCACGTTCGTCATCCCGCGCGGCACGGCGACGGCGATGCGCATGCTGTCGGGCTCGTCGGCCTGCGTGTCCTTGTTGGGCCACCACGCGCTGGCGCCCAGCCCCTGCACCGCCGTGGCGATCCACGGGGCTCCCGCGGGGTCGCGGGCCCACACGAAGCCCCCGTCCCAGGGGGCCCGCAGCGCCACCCGCGGGCGGCCGTGGTAGTGCACCGTCACCGTCTTTACCGCCCCCGCCGCCTGCGGCGCCGCCAGGGTGACGAACAGCGCGTTCCCGTCGCGCCGGTACTCCAGCCGCCGCCCGTCCTGGACGATGCTGTCCACCTCCAGCCGCTGCAGGTCGATCTGCATCTCGGTGGCCGGCTGCAGCACGCGGTAGGTGATGCCGTTGTATCCGCGCACGCTGCTGTCGGCGGGGGAGACGGCGATGTTCAGGTCGTAGTAGACCACGTCCCACCACGCCCGCCCCGGGCCGATGGAGCCGCGCAGCGAATCCGCGCGCGTGAACGGCTGCGCCTGCGCGGCGGGGGATGCCGCCAGCACCGCGAGCAGCGCCGCCGCGAGCCCGGCAACGGAACGGAAAAGGCCTCTGCGGATCATCGGGATCCTGTTTTCAGGGAGCACATCATGGGGAGAGTCAAGCGGACCGGCGTGGTAAAAAAGTAGCATTCCGGTGCGTCCTGTGGCAATGGACAATCAGCGGTGGCGATGGTCGGCACCGGATCGACACGGCCCCGCTTGCCTGGGCCATGGCCGGGTAGTTGCTTCGTCACTCCGTGCACTTTACCTTCGGTCGCACCGTCTCCCCTGCGCACGCATTCACGCGGTGCGTACCCGTTCATCCAGCTCATCGTCAGGATCGGGTCCAGAATAATCCGGAGGCCTGCTCATGGAGTTGCAGTCCGCGAGGGACCTGAAGCAGGAATTGCTCACGAACCTGGTCGTCCCCTTCAGCCGCGCCGCACATCCGGGCGCTGCGGTGCGTCCGCGGGGCATCCCCGCGCTTGCGCGTGAACTGGCGGCGGGTACCAGGCTCGCCGTATCCGCCGCCCCGCCTGGTGTCGCGCTCGGGCTGCCCCGCTCGGTGGCGCTCGGCATCACGCGGCGAGGCAAGGACTATCGCCTCGCGGTGCGCGTCCAGCGGCAGGCTCTCATGAGGAGCCCGTTGGTGGAGCACGTAGTGAACCAGGCGCGCGGAGAAGCTGACGTACGGTTCATTGGCCGCGTGGAGAAACGCTCTGAAACCAGGCTGCCGCCTTCGGGCGCCGCTCCGGAGGTGCACGTTTTCAACGTGCTTGGCTCCGCCTCGGCTACGTGGCATCAACAGAATGCTCGACCCCTTCTCATCGGCGCGTCCGTGGGACATGTCGCGATCACTGCCGGTACGATCGGCGCCTTCGTCCGGCACAAGGGGCGTACCTGCATTCTCTCGAATAACCACGTGCTCGCGAACGAGGACAACGGCGTGTTGGGAGACCCGATCCTGCAGCGTGCCAGCCACGACGGCGGCAGGGATCCTGAAGATCGTGTCGCCGCACTGACGAAATGGATTCGCCTCAAGGACGGCGTGAATTTCGTGGATGCCGCCCTGGCGGCAACTGAAGAACTCGTCTCGCACGAGCCGAGCCTGCTGCGCGGCATCGTCGACGATTCGAACCGGAGGCTTACGGGGCTTGCGCCCGAGTTCGTCGACGAGGGGGAGATCGTTCACAAGCTCGGCCGGACGACGGGCGCAACCCGCGGGCGCGTAACCGCGATTGACATGGATAACGTCGTGGTGACGTTCGATCGCGGGAACCTGCGGTTTGACGGGCAGGTAGAGGTCGAAGGTGCAGACGCGGTGGCGTTCAGCGACGGTGGGGATAGTGGATCGCTGATCGTGAACTCGAGCATGGAAGCCGTCGCGCTGCTCTTCGCCGGCAGCGACGCTGGCGGCTCGAACGGGCTCGGGTTGACCTACGCCAACCCGATCCATAGAGTGCTTGGTGACCTTCGCGCGGAACTGCTCGTGTGAGCATGTGCGTTCTGGCGCGATCCCTGCACCCTCTCCAGCGCTCCGACCGTGCCGGGAGCGGAGAACGGTAGGTGTTAGATGGCACATGTGACGCTCGATGAGGCGAGAGCCGCGAAGCCGGTAGTACTGCAGTGGTTCAGCCGGCTGGGCGAGGTGGTGGGGGTGGGGATCACCCGGGTTCGTGACGATTACGCTGTCAAGGTGAACCTTCGGGAGCCGGTCGGGCCGGGGATCGACGTACCGAGCCGGATCGAGGGCGTGCCGGTACGCGTGGAGGTCACCGGGACAGTGCGTGCGCAGTAGGCTCTCTTCTGGACCACCGCTGATGGGGCGGCCGGGGAATGCCGGCCGCCTCTGCTTTTGCGACCTGCGCGCGCCTGGCTGGACCGGCTCTCCTCGCGGCAGTCCGGCGTCACCCAGTGCTCTGGCTCGCCTCCGCCGCCGGCAGGTGGACGGTGAAGGTGCTCCCTTCGCCCGGTACGCTCTCCACCGTCACGTCGCCGCCCATGGCGCGGGCCAGCTCGCGGCTGATGGCCAGCCCCAGCCCCGTCCCCTGGCGGGTGCGGGTGAGGTCGGGGTCCACCTGCACGAACGGCTCGAACACCGCGTCCAGCCTCCCCGCCGGAATGCCGCAGCCGGTGTCGTGCACGCGGATGCGCACCTCGCCGTCGTCGCGGACGAAGTCCATCGACACCGACCCGCCGGGGCCGGTGAACTTGACCGCGTTGGAAAGCAGGTTCAGCAGCACCTGCTCCAGCTTTTCGCGGTCCGCGCGCACCCGCACCCCCTCCTCGCAGTCGCCGCGGCCGTAGAGGATGCCGCGGTCCGCCGCCTGGGGCTCGATGAGCGCCTCCACCTCGTCCAGCACCTCCGCCAGCGGCACCTCCGCCAGCTCCAGCGCGATCTTTCCCGCCTCCACCCGCGCGAAGTTCAGCACGTCGTTGATGAGCCCCAGCAGGTGCTGCTGCGCGCGGCGGATGCGCTCCAGGTCTGCCTGCTGCTGCACCGTCACCGGGCCGCGCAGCCCCAGCTGGATGAGCTCCACGTACCCGCCGATGGCGTTCAGCGGGGTGCGCAGCTCGTGGCTCATGCTGGCCAGGAACAGGCTCTTGGCCTGGTTGGCCGACTCCGCCTCGCCCCGCGCTTCGCGCTCCGCCTGGTAGAGCCGCGCCCGCTCCAGCGCGCTGGCGCAGTGGCCGGCCAGCGTCTCCAGGAACACCTCCACCCCGGCGTCGAACGCCTGCGGCTCCGCGAAGCTGAAGCCCAGCGCGCCCAGCGCGCTGCCGCCCGCCACGATGGGCACCGTGGCGAATCCCTGGTAGCCCGTCTGCACCGCCGCCGCGGCGGTGCGGGGAAAGCGCGCCTCCCACTCCGCCGTGTCGCTCACCAGCACCGGGCGCATTCCCAGCACCGCGTCGGACATCGGCGCGCCGGCGCGCAGGGGAAAGCGGCGAAACTGCTCCGCCACCGGCAGGGGGTACCCGTGCGATCCGGCGGTGGCGAACTCCGCGCCGTCCTCGTCCAGCAGCGCCATGGAGCCGGCCTGCGCGCCGATGGCCCGCATCCCGTGCGTCACCGCCACCTCCGCCACCTCCTCCGGCGACAGCGCGCGCGCCATGCGCCCGACGACTTCGAGCAGCCGCTGCGCCCGCTCCGCCGCGCGCTCCGCCGCCGCGCGCGCCTCGCGCTCCGCCCCGTGCAGCCGCGCGTTCTCGATGGCCACCGCGGCCCATCCCGCGATCCCCACCGTCACCCGCTCGGCGCGCGGCGTGAAGACGTCCGGCTGTGCGTGGCCGAAGAAGAGCCCGCCCAGCACCTCGCCGGTGCGGCCGACCACGGGGACGGCCAGGTAGCTGCGCACGGGAAGGTGCCCCGGCGGCATGCCGTGGTACGGCGCGCTCCTGCCGTAGCGCGGGTCGCGGGTGATGTCGCCGCTGCGCACCACCGCCTCGCCGTGGAAGGTGGGGGAGAAGACGGCGGTGTTGCGCGGCATGGGAAAGCGCTCGAACGCCTCGCGCGGGGCGCCGGAGAGGGTGTACAGCATGTACGACTCGCCCGCCTGGTTCAGCACGTTGTAGAAGAACGCGCCGAACTGGGCGCCGCTGAGCGCCGTGGCCTCGTCCGTGGCCGCCTGCACGATGCGGCCCAGCTCCGTCTCGCGCGTGAGCGACACGCCGATGCGGTGCAGCGTGTCCACGATCCGCGCCTCGTCTTCCAGCGCGGCCTGCGTGGCGGCGTTGGCGGAGGCCAGCTGCTGGTTGGTCGCGGCGAGCTGCTCGTTGGTGGCCTCCAGCTCCTCGGCCATGGCCTGCGCCTCGGCCATCTGCTGCTGCAGCTCCGCGGCCTGGTCCTGCAGCTGGGTGGCCAGCTGCGAGGCTTCGGCCGCGTGCGCCTCCGCCTGCGCCCGCTGCCGCTCCACCTCCTCGGCCGCGTCGTGGCGGTCCTGCACGTCGTGCAGGGTGCCGGCCCATTCGCGCACGCTGCCGTCGGCGTCCAGCACGGGAACGCCGCGCGCCTCGTACCAGCGGTAGCCGCCCCCCGCCATCCGCAGCCGGTAGACCGCGCGGTAGGGGCGTCGCTCCTCGTACGCGCGCCACCACGCGTTCGCGGTGGCGTCGCGGTCGTCGGGGTGGATGGCGTCCACCCATCCGGCGCCCCGCACCTCCTCCAGGCTCTGCCCCGTCAGCCGCCGCCAGACGGGCATGTCCTCGATCATCCCGCGCGCGTCCGTGGTCCACACCATCACGGCGTCGCTTTCCACCAGCGCCCGCAGCCGCGCCTGGCTGCGCAGCACCTCGCTCACGTCGAGGGCGGCGGCCTCGCCGGGTCCGGCGGCGTCGGGTTCGGTGCGGCTCATCGCAGGCACGGGCAGAAAGAAGGCCCGCCGGACGGCGGTCGGCGGGTACGGGCGGCAGTCGCAATCGCCACGCCAGCCGGGGTGAACGGGTGATGGGGTTGATGATGGAGTGATGGAGTGATGGAGTGATGGAGTGATGGAGTGATGGAGTGATGGAGTGATGGAGTGATGGAGTGATGGAGTGA
>DATAAG010000493.1:0-21337 GCA_036260235.1 Longimicrobium sp. | reverse complement strand
CGGCCGTGGAGCACTCCGCCACCGCCGCCCGCGCCTGCGCCGCCTTCTCCGCCGGGAACGCCTGCGCCCCCGCCTCTCCCGCCGAAAGCGCCAGTGCGGCCATCGCCACGAGGAAAGTGCGTGAGTGCGTGAGTGCGTGAGTGCGTGAGTGCTGTCCGCCCGTCCACGTCCTGCTGGTCATCGTTTATGCTCCCGCTGGTTGTCTTCGTCGATTCGCTCCGTCCTGCGCCCCGACGACAAGGCAACCGTGATACCGCGTGCCGCAAAACCGTAAACCCATGTTTTGCAACGACTTGCCTGGAAGCGCAGCTCCAGCGCGGTGCAGCCGGTCCGTTTCAGGTGCAGCCGCGCGGCTGCACCCATCCAGCGAAACCGGGAAAAAGATCAGGGCCTCACGCAGGGTCAGCAGAGTTGGCGGAGCTGGCCCGTGCACGGACCAGGCTCTGCTGACTCTGCTGACTCTGCGTGAGGCCCTGCTCTCTGGAAGTCAGGAACGCAGCAACCCCCTCCCGCACGCGGCGGGAGGGGGCTGATGTACGGATTGCGGATGCCGGATGGGGGCTCAGCCCAGCCCGGCGGCGGCCATCTTCTCGCGGAGGCTCTTGGGCCGCATGTCGGTCCACACCTCCTCGATCCAGGCCAGCACCTCGGCCTTGGTGCCCTGCTTGCCGGCCTTGTTCCAGCCCAGCGGCAGCTCGCGGTCGGCGGGCCAGATGGAATACTGCTCCTCGTGGTTCACCACCGCCTCGTAGATGGTGGTATCCTCGCGCTCCTCGCTCATGGTCGTTCCTCGTGGGGTCTTCAGGATGGGATTGGCGCTACGCGGCAGGCCGCGCACGCGTTCGGAGAGTCTGATTTTCCCGCAAAGTGACGGGTTCGGGTATTGTAAAACAGAGGCGGCGCAGGATCAACCCCATCGATCATGCAAGAGGGCCCCCGGAGGCAGGCGCCCGGGCCACGGACGGCATCTGCACCCGTCGAACCGTTCTCCCTTTCTCCCGCGGAGCGGGGGGAGCGGGGCCGGGGGAGAGGGGGCCTCGGCGGACGGCGGGAATCTCGCCCACCCGCCGCGGAGCCGCCGCCATCCAGCCTCCCCCAGGGGTTCCGGGGAAGGTGGGCGAGGAATGCGAGCCCGGAGGGGGCGCGTGCCCCGCGACCCTGTCACCATCGTGCGCCCGCTCTTAGATTGCCGCGCGCGCGCCCACCCCACATCCGCCCATCCGCCGTGCACCCAGCCAGAGACGCACAGCAGGAGACCGCCCGCAGCCGGACGGGCGCATGAAGGTGGTGTACTTCACCGAGAGCCTGCTTCCCCACGTGGACGGCGTGTCGCGCACGCTGGCGCAGCTCTTCGGGTTCCTGGAGCGGCGGGGGGTGGACTTCCGCGTCTACTCGCCCTTCGTCCCGGGGCCGGAGGTGTCGTGGAGGGGCCGCGTGCGCGCCACCCGCTACGTGCGCTTTCCCCTCTATCCCGACTACCGCGTCACCCTCCCCGCGCTGGGGCGCATCGACCGTGAGCTGGAGGAGTGGCGTCCGGAGCTGGTGCACCTGGTGAGCCCCACCCCCATGGCCTCGCGCGCGCAGGGGTGGGCGCGCCGGCGGGGGATTCCCGTGGTCTCCAGCTTCCACACGCACTTCGTCTCCTACTTTCGCTACTACGGCATCCCCCGGCTGGAAGGCTTCGGCTGGCGGATGCTGCGCCGGTTCTACGAGCGCTGCGAGCGCGTCTACGCGCCGTCGGAGAGCATCATCGCCGAGCTGGCGGAGCACGGCATCACCAACACCGAGCTGTGGTCGCGGGGGATCGACCTGGCCCGCTTTTCCCCGGACCACCGCAGCGCCGAGCTGCGCGCGCGGGCCGGCGCCGACGATGCCACCCCGGTCCTGCTGATGGTCAGCCGCCTGGTGAAGGAGAAGGACATGGCCGACCTGGTGGAGATGGACCGCATCCTGCGGCAGCGCGGAAACACGCACCGCCTGGTGCTCGTAGGGGACGGGCCGATGCGCGCGGAGCTGGAGGCCGCGCTGCCGGACGCGTACTTCGCCGGCCACCAGTCGGGCGACGCGCTGGCGCGGTGGTACGCCTCCGGCGACGTCTTCGTCTTTCCCAGCACCACCGAGACCTTCGGCAACGTGGTGCTGGAGGCGCAGGCGTCCGGGCTCCCCACGGTCGTCGTCGACCGCGGCGGCCCGCCGGACCTGGTGGCGCCGGGAAGGACCGGGTTCATCGCCCGCGCCAACGACCCCGCGGACCTGGCCGCCCGGGTGGAGCCGCTGCTGCGCGACCCGGCGGAGCGCGCCCGCATGGGCCTGCTGGCACGCGGCGCCGCCCGAGAGCGGGACTGGGCGGCCATCAACGGAAGACTGCTGGAAAGCTACGCCCGAGTCGTGGACCCGCACCGCCCGCCCTCGCCCAGATGAAGAAGCCCAGGCCCCCCCGCGACAAGAACGACGGACTCTCCCGCGGCCTGGACCGCGTGCTTCGCATGGCGCTGTTCCTGGTGCCGTTCGGCGTGCTGGGGAACCTGGCGCTCTCGTGGTTCGCCACCGACCACGACGTGCTGCGCAACCTGGACAACCTGGACCGGCGCTACCTGTACCTGGCGCTCTTCCTGGCGCTCTTTCCCTGGGTCACCAACACCCTGCGCCTGCTGGTGTGGGCGCGCTTCATCGGCCACCGGGTCAACTTCCGCGACATGTTCCGCGTCACCCTGGGCGCGGAGCTCTCCTCCTCCGTCTTTCCCACCTCCTCCGGCGGCGAGGTGTTCCGCTGGGGGATGATGGTGCAGAAGGGGATCCCGCAGGGACACGCGGCCTCCATCGTGACCCTGGGGTACCTGGAGGACATGGCCTTCTTCGCCGTGGCCGTCCCCTCCGCCTTCTTCATCTCGCAGGCGTGGGAGCTCCCGGTGCTGGTGTCGCTGGGGCGGCAGATGCGGGGGCAGGCGGTGCTGGTGGTCATCTTCATCGTCCTGGCCATCGTCGCGCTGCGGCTGCTGTTCAGGGCCATGCTGCGGGGAATGCTGGGCGAGCGGGCGCGCAAGCGGGGGCTGCGGGTGGCGGCGCGCTTCCAGCGGCGCTTCCGGCGCGTGTGGCACGACTTCCGGAGCGTGCACCGGCTGGTGATCCGCGAGGGGAAGAGCCGCTTCCTCCTCACCCTGCTCATCACGGCCGTGCAGTGGACCTGCCGCTACTCGGTGGTGACGGCGGTGGCGTACTTCCTGGGCGCGCGGGTGGACCCGGTGCTCTTCTTCCTGCTGCAGTGGTTCATCTTCACCGCCATGATGTTCATCCCCACCCCGGGCGCGTCGGGCGGGGCGGAGGCGGCGTTCTACCTGGTGTACCAGGCGCTGCTGCCGGCGGGCGTCATCGGCATCGCCACGGCGATGTGGCGCATGCTCACCTTCTACTTTCAGCTGGCGCTGGGCTCCATCATCTTCCTCATCTTCAACATCGCCGACGCGCGCACGCGCATGCGCCGCGCCCGCCAGGCCCCGGCGGACGCGGTGTAAATGGCAGATTAGCAACAGGTTAACCGCAGGCGCGAACTGAGACGGACCCTCGACAAAACGCCGCTGAGCCGTTAGATTGCACGTCATGAAGACCGCAATCGACCTCAGCAGCACGGCCGCGCTCTTCGAAGCGCCGCGGCACGCCGGTACGGGCGTGCGGCCGGACCGCGTGCGCCTGGGCAACCGCCAGCCCGGCGTGGTGGTGCTGCACGATATGGCGGACGAGGAGTTGTTCCAGCGGTACACCGACGGCGAGGAGGCGGGGTTCCGCGTTCTCGTCGAGCGCTACGAGCCCCGCATCCAGGGGTTCCTGCGCAAGCGTCTGAACGACGAGGAGCGCGTGGCGGACCTTACGCAGGACACCTTCCTGCGCATTCACCGCGCGCGTGAAAGCTACGACCCGGCACGGAAGTTCTCGACGTGGATCCACACGATCGCGAACAACCTGCTCAAGAACGAGTTCCGCAACCGTTCCCGCCGCCGCGAGACGGCGTTCTCGGAGCTTCGCCCCGAGAGCACGGCGTCGGGGGCCCCGGCGCGCCCGGTGGAGTTCGCCAGCGGCGCGGCGGACCCGTCCCGCGAGGCCTATCGCAGCGAGCTGCGCAAGGCCATCGACGAGGCGATCGAGAAGATGGACGACCACCACCGCATCCCGTTCGTGATGCGCGAGGTGGAGGACCGCACCTACGAGGAGATCGCGGAGGAGATCGGCATTCCGGTCGGCACGGTGAAGAGCCGGCTGAACCGCGCCCGCAACTCCTTCCGCACCCTTCTGCCCGTCCCGGTGTGACCCGGCGGCGGCGACTGATGGATGAGGGATGACGGCCCGCCCCGGCGTTCGCGCCGGGGCGGGCCGTTTTTCGTGCGCCTGTCCGACCATGGCCGCCCCGCGCACGCCCCCCCGGAGCGAATGGAATCGCCGCTGGAACTTCGCAACGTCCGCCTTCGCGGACTGTGACCCTCACCCACCGGCCCAAGCCGCCACGGGAAGGGGGCGAACCGGTTGAGGGCCCCTACCCGCCGGTCGGGATGATTCCGCGGCGGGATGCCTCCACGCTTCCCGTCGTATCCGACGGCGCGCCGTCCGGTGCGGGGGCGGCGGAGTCCGGCTCCGCGGTCCAGGGCGGATCCACGCTGGTAGCGCCGAACGACAGCTGGTGGATGTGCTCGCAGCGGGTGGCGGGGAGCACCACGTCCACGCTGCTCCCCGCCGGAAAGCCGCCGGCGGAATACACCCAGCCGGTTGCCAGGCGGCGGTAGGGGATCGTCTCCGCCCGCACGTGGAGCATCTCCATCTCCGTGCCGCCCCGGACGAACGCGAGCCGCACGATGCAGTTCTGCAGCGCCTGGAACCGCCCCGCCTCGCGGGGGTCCAGGGCGTAGCTGTCGCGCAGCAGCCGCAGCGAGTCCTCGCGCCACTGCGCGGTGTCGCGCCACGGGGGCGGGCGATCACGAGTCATCCGCTCATGGAAAGCCAGCCGAACCTTGCGCTCCGCCGCAAGCGCAAGCTCGCGCCCGACCAGCAGCCCCGCGAACAGGCCGGCACCCAGGCTGAGCAGGATCAGCGTCCCCGTGCGGATCGATCGCATGGCACTCCCTCCGGTATGCGGAACGGGGAGCCCACCCGCCGCAAAACATCCGCCGCGGCCCGCCGGGACGTTGAACAGCCGGCTGAACCGCGCCACGCAACTCGTTCCGCACCTTCTGCTCGTCCGGTCTGACCTGGCGACGGCTGATGGATGACGGCTGGCCCCGGCGTTCGCGTCGGGCGGGATCTGCAGTTTGTCCCCTTGTGCGCGGCACGTAATATGCGTCATTCCGCAGGGCGCGTTGCCACTCCCATTCGCGCGGAGTGCTCCCATGGCCACATCCCTGTTCCCGCGGCTCCATCGCGCCGCAAAGGTGCTGGTCTGCGCCGCGTCTCTCGCCGCATGCGGCGACCAGCCCTCCAATCCCCAGCCGCTCGACCCGGGTGACATCCGCACCTTCGTCACGGCAGAGGTCGCGGCGCAGTTGGCTCGCGATGGGCATTTTCCGCTCAGGGACCCTGATCCTGAGCCCTACCCGCAGATTTCGCGCGAGCAGGCTGCCGAGATCGCCCTGGCGTGGGCCCGTACCTACGGAAAGTTCTTCAGACCGTACCTGGAGCGCGACCACGGCCGAAGAATCGACTTCGATGCCCTCACCCTGGTTTCCCCCGTCTGGTACGCGGGGGCCGTCTACGAGCCCGTGCCGCCGGACGCGCACCCCGGGTATCGAAACGCATTCGGGCCGCACTACATCCTGTACCTGGGCTCGGGCGGGGACCCGGTACTTGGCGTTTCCGTGGCCGCCTTCGCGCAGTCGTCCGTAACTCCGCAAGGACTCCTGTCACACCCCGACCACTCCGGAAACGAGGTGATCGCGTACGGAGTGCCCCCGGGATGGGGTTTCTCCATGCCCGTCTCTGCCGAACAGGCGGTCCGGATCGCCGGAGCGTCCAGCGGCGCGCGCGCGGCCGAGACTCCGGAACTCATCAATCCGCACCAGGATTACCATCCCTATCACGCAAGGTGGAAAGTGTCGCTGGACCGGCCCGTCACTGTCCGTGGCCGCTCGGACGGCGGTATTCGCAGCACGCGAGTGATCTACGTGGGGGCTCACGGTGAGCTTCTGGTCCCCGCGGCGGTGCAACCGGATGAAGGAAGGCAGCTTCCGCTGGAGAACGGCGGCCGGTCTGGCTTGCGGCGCCGGGTGGAACGGCCGGTCCTGTTCCAGGCGGTGAACGTCATTCGCCAGTGAGGCGCCGATGCGTGTATACACAAAGATCGCCGCGGCGGGCACGGCCCTGCTGCTCCCGGCCTGCCACGATGATGGCCTGGGTGAGCATGGCTGTCCGCTGGATTACAGCGGGGGGTAGGGCAGCTACGGGTTGAGCGTGGAGCACCAGGAGCCGACGCGATGCCCGGTGTTCATCCCGGAGCCTGGGGCCATTGTGCAGACCGGCGCCACCGTCGTGGACGGATCTACCCGCGACTTCACCGAGAATCGACTGCTCATCGTCACCGCGGACGGATCACCGTTGAGAAGAAAGATCGCGATTTTCGGATACGATCAGCAGAACCGGTGGATTTCGGCTCCGTACCAGGATTATCCCGCGGGAACGGCGGGCCTCCGCCCGGATCAGGCGTACTTCGACCTGACGTTCCGCAGCGGCGCTTCGGGACCTACGGCGCAGATGAGCATCAGCTACACCGATGCCGTGAACGCCAGCATCAGCGGCCCCTCCATCGTGCAGCCGTCGGGCACGTACACGTGGTCTGCGTCCATCAGCTCCGGTCTGGCGCCCTTCCGATACCGCTGGTACCGCGATTGGGAACTCGTGGGCACCGGCTTTTCCTACACTGGCCTTGCCGGCGGGGACACCACGCTCCTGCGGCTGGACGTCATCGACGCTCGAGGGGAAGTCGATTCACACACAAAGCGCATCCTGGTGAATTACTGCGAGGGTGCAAGGGTCTGCTGAAAGCGGCAGCCGGGCCCCCGTCCGGGACGGCACTGGATGGATCACAATCCAGCAGAAAGATTGGCTGGCGTCAGAGCAAACAGAGGGGGCGGAGAAGCGGAGAGGCGATTGCCGTTGCTCTGTTTCTCTGCCCCTCTGCTGCTCTGCCTGAATCGGTTCAGTTTTCCTTCCGCCGCGCCTCGATCCGCTGCACCGCCTTCTCCGCCAGGCCGCGCAGCACGTCCAGCTCCTGCTCGGCGAACGCGCGCGGCTCGTGGCCGATCACGCAGAGCGTGCCCAGCCGGTGGCCGGTGGAGGTGACCAGCGGAATGCCGGCGTAGCAGCGCACGTTGTCCAGTTCCACGACGGGCATGTGCCGCACCAGCGGGTGCGTCTCCGCGTCCTCCACCACGAACGGCTGGCCGCTCTCCACGGCATGGGCGCAGAACGACCACTCCACCGGGGTGCCGCGCGACTGCGCCATCCACCCCGTCAGCCCGTGGTGCGCGGCGAAGAGCTGCGCCTCGTCCAGCACGATGGTCACCAGCCCGATGGGCAGCTCCAGCGCCCGCGCCGCCTCCTCCACCGTCTGCTGCAGCACCTCGTCCACCTCCTGCGAGGTGAGCCCCAGCCGGGCGATCTCCGCCAGGCGCTCGGGATCGCGCACCACGTCGCGGCCGTCCGTCATCGCCCCTCCTTTCCCTCGGTCCCGCGCGCCGCGGCCAGCAGGCGGTAGCTGCGCAGCCGGATCGCCAGCGAGCTGCCCACCACCCCCGCCGGGCCCTCCTCCTTCGCCAGCGCCTGCACCACGCGCTCCAGCTCGTCCAGCGACAGGGCGCCGGCGCGCACGCCCGTCTCGCGGCAGGTGCGCATCCACAGCGTGGCCGCGCGGTCCGCCCCCAGGGCGCGGGCCAGGAAGGTGAGCGCGTCCTGCTCCGTGGGCGGGGAGAGCTGGTAGCCGCGTACGGTGTGGGGTGGGGCGCCGGGCATGTCGTTCGGTCCGCGGGTGGGTCAGGGGGAGCGAGTGTACGCCCGCGTACCCTGCACGTCAACCCGCCCGTTTCGCGCCTGCCCCGGACGCGGTATCCTTCTCGTCGGGTGGTCCCCCACACGGACGGAACGATGAGCGAGACGCGGATCCTGAGCGTGCCCCACGTGGTGATCGTGGGCGGCGGCTTCGGCGGGCTGTGGGCGGCGCGGGCGCTGCGGCGCGCGCCGGTGAGCGTGACGCTGGTGGACCGGCGCAACCACCACGTCTTTCAGCCGCTGCTGTACCAGGTGGCCACCGCCGCCCTTTCCCCCGCGGACGTCACCGCGCCCATCCGCAGCATCCTGCGCCGCCACCGCGCCACCGAGGTGCGGATGGCGGAGGTCACCGGCTTCGACCTGCCGGCCCGGGAGGTGCTGCTGGCGGACGGGCACCGCGTCGCGTACGACTTCCTGATCGTCGCCTCCGGCGCCACGCACGCGTACTTCGGGCACCCGGAGTGGGAGCCGCTGGCCCCGGGGCTCAAGACCATCGAGGACGCCACCCACATCCGCCGGCGCTTCCTGCTGGCCTTCGAGGCCGCGGAGCAGGAGGACGACCCCGAGGAGCGGCGCGCGCTCCTCACCTTCGTCGTGGTAGGCGCGGGGCCCACGGGGGTGGAGATGGCGGGCGCCTTCGCGGAGATCGCGCGGCACTCGCTGGTGCGCGACTTCCGCCGCATCGACCCCAGCACCGCCCGCGTGATCCTGCTGGAGGGCGGCCCCCGCGTGCTCACCGCGTACGACGACGACCTCTCCGCCTACGCACGGCGCGCGCTGGAGAGGATCGGCGTGGAGGTGCGGACGGAGTCCGTGGTCACCCGCATCGAGCCCGAGGCCGTGTACGTGGGCGATGAGATGATCCGCACCCGCAACGTGGTCTGGGCCGCCGGCGTCACCGCGTCGCCACTGGGGCGGGCGCTGGGGGTGGAGACGGACCGCGTGGGACGGGTGATGGTGGAGCCGGACCTCTCCGTTCCCGGCCACCCCGAGGTCTTCGTCGTCGGCGACCTGGCCGTCCTGGCGGGGCCGGACGGGAAGCCGCTCCCCGGCGTGGCCCAGGTCGCGATGCAGGGGGGCACCCATGCGGCGAAGATGATCGTCCGCACACTGCGCGACCAGCCGCGCACCCCCTTCCGCTACCGCGACAAGGGGAACATGGCCACCATCGGCCGGCGCGCGGCGGTGCTGCAGTCGGCGAAGCTGAAGATGAAGGGGTGGTTCGCGTGGATGGCGTGGCTGCTCATCCACATCCTCTTCCTCATCGGCTTCCGCAACCGGCTGACGGTGCTCATCCAGTGGGCGTGGAGCTACCTCACCTGGCAGCGCGGCGCCCGGCTGATCACCGGCGAGGTGGGCGCGGACCTGGCCCCGCCCGGCAAGCCGCTGGGCACGCCGGAGGACGCGGAGGTGCCGCCCAGCGAGGGGAGCCCCATGTCCCGCGACGTGCGCCAGGCGGAGGCGCAGGGGCAGACGGTGCCGCCGGACGGCGAAGGGCCCGGGTGGACCTCCGCCGACCGGCACCAGGCGCGCGGCGGGTGAGGATGCTGTTTTTCTGCGGAGGCGCAGCCCCGGCCACCAGCAACTGAGTCGCCGCAACGACGACACGCTGTCCGCCTTCGCGGACGGGGCTGACGCGCCGGATGCGGCCCGCGGCGGCGGGTGGGGTGGTTCTCCTCCCGGCCCCTGCCGGGCGAGCAGGAAACAGCAGGCGCGCACGGAGAGCACGGAGAGCACGAAAGCATGCAGATAGCACGGTGAGAGCCGCGACGGTGCGCGGGTACGGAGAACGGCTGGCCCCGTGGGCGGAGCGCCTGGGCGCGCGCGTGCGGGTGCTGGTGGCGCACGGCGCGGGGAACGACGCCGTGTATCCGCTGCTGGAGCTCTTTCGCGGGCTGCTGCGCGCCGGCGCGGAGGTGTTCGCGTTCGACCTGGACGGCCACGGCTGCTCCAGCACCACCGTCTTCGCGCCGGACACCGTGCGCACCGCCGTCGCCGCGGCGGCGGAGGCGGCGGAGCGGGGGCGCCCGCCGCTGCCGCTGCACGTGATCGGGCACAGCCTGGGGGGGTCGCTGGTGCTGGACGCGCTGGCGGCCGGTCAGCTGGACCACGCCGTCTCCGCCGCGATCCTTTCCGCGCCGGTGGACGTGCGCATCGGCGCGCGCACCGTCGTGGGCGAGCTGCGCGGCTTCTTTCGCCGTGGCACGCTGGCGCAGCGGGAGCACTACGGCTGGTGGGGCCTGGTTCCCGCCTTCGGCCCCATCAAGCGGGCGGCGTACCCCTTCCGCCGGATGGACGCGGACGGCCGCGCCTGGAGCTACGTGGACGCCGTCCGGCGCCTGCTGGCGGAGATGGAGCTGGAGCGCCGCGTGGCCCACGTCACCGTCCCCACCCTCCTGGTCTACAGCTACGCGGACCGGCTGGTGCCGATGGAGCAGGGGATCCGGCTGGCCAGCGGCCTGCGCCGGCCGTACTGCGGCATGCACCTGTCCCGGACGGCCAGCCACTACGGCCTCGCGTTCGATCCGGAGGTCGTGGAGAGAGTGGTGAACCGGATCGCCTTCTTCCAGCGCCACCCGGAGGCCGCGTGACGGCTACGCCCCTGCCGCCGCGCAGGATCGACGTCCACGTGCACCTGGCGGGGGTGGGCACCAACGGCTCCGGCTGCTGGATCTCGCCCCTGTTCGCGCGGCGGCCCACCTTCCGGCTGATGCGCCTGCGCCACGGGATGACGCCGCGCCAGCTGCGCGAGTCGGCGGACGCGGACTGGGCGGCGGACGTGGCGGACCGCGTGCGGCGGAGCGAGCTGGACCACGCCGTGGCGCTGGGCTTCGAGGGCGTCTACGACCGCGCCGGCCGCCTGGACGAGGCGCGCTCGCAGATGATCATCCCCACGCACTGGGTCTTCGAGGTGTGCCGGCGCCACCCGGAGCTCCTTCCCGGCCCCTCCGTCAACCCGCACCGGGCCGACGCGATGGAGCGGCTGGAGGAGTGCATCGAGGGCGGCGCGGTGCTCATCAAGTGGCTTCCGGCGACGATGGGGATCGATCCCGCGGACCGGTCGATCGAGCCGTTCTACCGGCGCCTGGCGGAGGCGGGGATCCCCATCCTGGTGCACTCCGGCGGCAGCGAGGGCACCTTCGCGCAGATCGATCCCGATCTCAAGGACCTGCGGCGCATCCTCCTTCCCCTGGAGATGGGGGTGCGGATGATCGTCGCCCACACCGCCGCGCCGGTGACGTACGCGCGCGACCCGGACCAGGTGCCGCTGCTGCGGCGGATGCTGGAGCGCTTTCCGCACCTGTGGGTGGACAACTCGGGGATCAGCAACCCGTCGCGCTTTCCGCACCTCCCCCGCTTCGCGCGGGATGCGCAGCTGGTGGAGCGCACGCTGCACGGCAGCGACTTCCCGGTCCCCTCCAACGCCTTCTACTACGTACGGCAGCTAGGGGGGCGGCGGGTGGCCGCGCTGGAGCGCATCCGCAACCGGATGCAGCGCGACATCGAGCTCAAGCGCGCCCTGGGCTACCCCGACGCCGTCCTCACCCGTGCCGCCGCCGTCCTCCCCAACCTCCACCGCTGGATCCGCCGGCGCGGGGCGGCGGAGTGAAGGCCTTTCCGTGTCACTGATTAGACCGCATAATGGGCCGCGTCACTGATTCCTCGCGGCCTCAACACCAAATGTCCGCTCCGCTGATTCGTCGGCTCACGCTTAACAACTTCCTTTCGTTCGGACCTGATGGCGTTTCAGTGGATCTTCGTCCGCTGAATGTGCTGATTGGGCCTAACGCATCAGGTAAGAGTAACCTGTTGGAATCGCTCGCCATTCTAAGGGCGACCGCTGGCGATCTCCAGGCAGCTGTGCGGGAAGGCGGCGGAATTGGTGAATATCTGTGGAAGGGGAGACGGACTAGTCCATCAGGGTCTCTTCACGCACTTCTGAGTGAGCCGAAACCTAGTCTGACGGACGTGATCTCCCATTCCATCGAGTTAGCCCGGGTTGGGACCAAGTTCGAGGTTGCAGCTGAAGTAATCTCTGCTCGTCGATTCGGCAGCAGGCCTGATTTCTTTGTCCGGCCTCTTTACGAGCATCGGGATACAGCAGCTACCGTTGTAGCACGCTTAGACGACGACACCCGGGACTTGGCCGTGCTCGACCTAAAACCCGGCCAATCGGTTCTATCTCAACGTCGGGATCCCGATCTTTATCCCGAACTCACATTTCTGGCAGATCAATTTGGGAGCATCGCGCTATTTCGGGAATGGAACTTCGGAGCACGTTCGTTACCGCGTATGCCGCAGCCGACAGATCTGCCATCCGATTTCCTCCGTTCTGACGCGAGTAATCTAGGCCTCGTTTTGCATGACCTCTGGCAGACTTCGGTCAAACGGGAGGAGCTAATAGGCTTTCTTAGCAAATTCTACGAACCCGCGCGGTTCATCTCGACCAAGATTCAAGGCGGCACGATCCAGTTGTACATCGAAGAAGTGGGTGGCCGACTGATCCCAGCAACGCGGCTTTCGGACGGCACTCTCCGGTATTTGTGCCTCCTCGCAATCCTCTGCCATCCCAATCCGCCGCCAGTGATTGGGATCGAGGAGCCAGAACTGGGGCTGCATCCGGACATCATCCCGACGATCGCCGAGTTGCTGCGGAAAGCGTCGGAGCGCACGCAGTTGTTCGTCACCACGCACTCGGACACGCTGGTTTCTGCGCTCTCGGACGTACCGGAGTCCATCCTGGTCTGCGAAGCTACACCGGACGGGACCACGATGAGGCGGCTGGAAGCGGAGCCGTTGCGCGAGTGGCTGGAGAAGTACTCGCTCGGCGAGCTCTGGCGGATGGGCGAGATCGGGGGGAACCGCTGGTGAGCGAGATCCGCATCTACGTGGAGGGCGGCGGAGACAAGGACAGCAAGGCCCGGATGCGCCAGGCGTTCAGCCAGTTCCTGGCGGAGTCACGCGACGCCGCCCGGCAGCGGCGGGCGAAGTGGTCCGTCATCCTCTGCGGCTCCCGCGACGACACGTTCAGCGCATTTCGGCAGGGCGTGAAGGATCATCCGAACGCGCGCGTGTTCCTGCTGGTAGATGCGGAGCAGGAGGTCGCCGGCTCCCCGCGTGAGCATCTCGCCTCGCGTGATCCGTGGGACCTCTCGTTCGCCGATGACGAGCAGTGCCACCTGATGGCGCAGGTGATGGAATCGTGGTTTCTCGCCGACGCGGCCGCACTGGAGCGGTTCTACGGCCAGGGCTTCGCGGCGGGACACATTCCGAAGCGGAAGAACGTGGAGGAGGTGCCGAAAGCCGAGGTGATGTCGGCGCTGGACAACGCCAGCCGCAGCACGCGGAAAGGCAGGTACCACAAGATCCAGCACGGCCCCCAGATCCTGGAAAACCTCCATCCGCAGCGCGTTCGTAGCCGCGCGCCACATTGCAAGCGCCTCTTCACCGCGCTCGCGGACGCGCTTTCGTGACGGGCGATTTCGAGCAGTACGACCTGCTGATCTACGCCCCGCGCGCGAATACGCCCCCCAGCGAGCCGAAATCGAGCGCGCCCTGGGCTACCCCGACGCCGTCCTCACCCGCGCGCCGCCACCGTCCTCCCCAACCCCCACCACTGGATCCGCCGGCGCGCGGCGGCGGGTTGAAGGCCTTTCCCTGGCGCAACCGCCCGCCATGCTCATGTGGCCGGGCGACGTTCTTCACGCCATCCGCGCAACTCCCCTGACGCCGCCTCCCCGCCCACACGCCCTGACGGCGAAAGCCGGGGCGGTGAGGTCGCCCCCGCGTAAGGGTTGCCGCCGCGCCCGCGGACGGTCACTTTCCCCAGCCCCGCCGCGGCGGGAGACATCCACGGAATGGGGCGCACCATGATCCACGAGTTGCTGGAGCACGTGTCAGACGGCGTGCTGGTGCTGGACGCCGATTGGCGGGTGGTGGAGATGAACCGCCGCGCGGAGCTGCTCCTGCGGCGCCGCCGGGGCGAGGTGATGGGTTCCACCCTGTGGGACGTGCTCCCCGACGTCGCGGAGAGCCGCTTCGAGGCGGAGGTGCGGCGCGTGTCGCAGACCCGCCTGGCGTCCGTCTTCAAGTTCTTCTATCCCTCGCTGTACTCCTGGCACAACGTGCGGGTGGTGCCTTCGACGGACCGTGTGCTCCTGCTGCTGTCGGACGTGACCGAGGTTGCCCGCAGGCAGCAGACGGACGCGGTGCGCGAGGCCGTGCGCGAGCTCGTGCGCCAGGCGCCGCTCGCCATCTCCGTGGTGCGCGGCCCGGAGCACCGCTTCGAGGTGGTGAACGACATGGCGCGGCGGCTCCTGAACGGCCGCGAGCTGGAGGGCCTCACCGCCCGCGCCGCGCTCCCGGAGCTGGAGGGGCAGGGCCTGTTCGAGCTGCTGGACCAGGTGTACCGCACCGGCCAGCCCTTCGAGGGGCGCGAGATCACCGTCCGCTACGACCGCACCGGCGAGGGCGACCTGGTGACGGGCATCTTCAACGTCATCTACCAGCCCCTCTTCGAGGTGGACGGCCGCGTCTCCGGGGTGCTGAGCCTGAGCGTGGAGGTCACCGACCTGGTGGCGGAGCGCAACCGCCTGGCGAACGCCGCGCGGGAGATGGCGGCGGTCCTGGACCAGATCGCCGAGGGCGTCATCGTCACCGACGCCGAGGGGCGCATCCGCATGGTGAACGAGGTGGCGCGGCGGCTGCACGGCGTCGCCTTGCTGGACGTGGCGCCGGACCAGTACACGCAGGCGTACAGCCTCTTCACCGAAGACGGCCGGCCGCACCCCGCCGAAGAGCTCCCGCTCACCCGCGCCGCGCTGCGGGGGGAGACCGTCACGGACGCGCGGTGGCGCATTCGCCGCCCCGACGGCGGCGAGGTGCTGGTAGAAGGGAGCGCGCGCCCCGTGCAGGCCGAGGACGGCTCGCGCCTGGGCGCCGTCCTCACCCTTCGCGCTGTGGAACCGGAGCCGGGCCCCGGCGCCACCTGAGCCCCGTCTCTCCGACCGTGACGCTCTCCCGCACCCTCACCCTCGCCGCGGGCGCCGTGCTGGCGTGCGCACCCGCCGCGCGCGCGCAGCTGCGGCCGCTGGAGCCGTTCGAATGGCGGATGTTCGACGGCGGGCGCAGCGTCTCCGCGCAGGCGGGCGGGGGGTGGATGCGGGGGCAGCGCGCCTCGCTGGCGGGAACGGAGGGCACGCTGGTGGAGGCGGGCAACTTCCGCGCGTTCTGGCGCACCGGCCGCGTGGTGCTGGAGGCCGGCGGCACCGTGCAGCGCTTCTTCGACGAGGAGTCGCGCTTCGCCCCCGCGGAGCCGGACGTGGCGGCGGACGAGGACGGAAAGCGGCGGGACGCCGGCGACTACCGCGTCCTCACCACGGTGCGCCTGACGCGCGGGGGCGCGCCCGCCGCCGCCGCGCTCCGCTTCGGCGCCCGCCTGCCGACCACGGACAACACCGCCGGGCTGGACCGCGACGCCACCGACTTCTTCGCCACCATCGGCGGACGGATGGCGCGCGGCCGCGTGGCGTTGCAGGGGGAGGCGGGGGTGGGGATCTTCGGGACGCGGGAGCGCGACTTCGAGCAGGACGACCTGCTGATCTACGCCGTGCGCGCCGAGTACGCCGCCGGCCCCGTGCAGCCGATGCTGACCGTCGTGGGCCAGCAGGTGGGCACCGGCCACGAGGAGATCCGCGGCAACGAGTCGCTGGGCGAGGTGCGCCTGGGCGTGCGCGCCGGCGGCCGCCGCTGGGTGCTGGCGGAGGTGGTGAAGGGCTACACCGCCTTCAGCCCGGACGTCGGCATCCTCGTCTCCGCGGGGATGGACTGGTAGCGGGCGGTGTCGCATCCGCGCCGCCACGCGCGTTCTCGGGGAACAGATGTCACTCCCCGGAACCCACAGGCTGCGCGATGAAGCGGATCCGACTCCTCTGGCTGGCGGGCATCCTCATCACGTCCGGCGGCTGCGACTCCACCACCGCGCCGGACGGCGAAGGCAGGCTGCTGGGCCGGCTGGAGGGCGAGATCTGGCGGGGCAGCGCGCTGATGGACTTCTCGGACGACACGCTCACGATCCATTCCGCGCGCTCCGCCGACCAGGGGCTCGAGCACGTCCTCCATCTCCGCGTCGTCGAGACGGCACCCGGCGCGTTCGCCGTGGTGACGCAGGCTCCTCCGGGCCGGCGGAGTGAATACCAGGAGATCCTGGGCGGCGACGGCATCGTCTACTCGGCCGTGGTCACCGCAGGAACCATTCGGTTCACCGAGCTGGACCGCCGCAGGGGCCGCGCGTCGGGCACCCTTTCGCTGACCCTCACCGGCACACGCGGCACCTGGCGCTTCGCAGACGGCCACTTCGAGGCCCGCAGCTGGCGCGATCCGTACGAGCGCTAGCAGGCTGATACCGGATCCGGCGAAAGAATTCGCACGCAGAGCAGCAGAGCAGCAGAGCAGCAGTACAAGCCCTCTGCTGCTCTGCTGCTCTGCGTGACATCAAGTGGTTTTGCGGACACGGACTGATGCTGACAATGACGCATGAAGACGCTCCCCGGATCACCCGATCCGGGGAGCGCTTGCTGTCGTCACTCGCGCGACGTGGCTGCCCTTCTTGCCCGCGAGGGCGGACGACGTGTCGCCGTCGCGGCGATTTTCAATCGCCGTGCCCGCTGGATGCTCGCCCTCAGCTCCGCGGCACCAGCCCCACCACCTGCACCCCCGCCGCGCGGCTCGCGTCCACCGCGCCCACCACCTCGCCGTACGGCAGCGACTCCGCGCCCTTCACGAACAGCACCTTCCGCGTGCGCCCGGCGAACACGCCGCCCAGGTCCTGCGCCAGCCGCTCGCGCGAGACCGGCCGGTGGTTCAGCAGGTAGCGGCCGTCCGGCCGCAGCTCCAGCACCAGGTTGTCGGTCGCGGGCGGCGCGGGCCGCTGCTCGTCGCGCGGCGGCGGCACCTGCACGCTCAGCCCCCGCTGCAGCCCCTGCTGCACCACCATGAAGATGATCAGCAGCACCAGCAGCACGTCGATCATCGGCGTCATGTTGATCGCGCTGATGCTGCCGCCCTTCCGTCCGCCGATTCCCATCGCCATGCGCTCCTCCCTCGTTGGCCGTGTGGATCCCGATCCAGCGCTGTACCCCTGGTCCCGTCAATCCTGCCGCGCCCGCTCGGTGATGACGCCCAGCCGCGTCACCCCGGCGTGCCGCGCCGCCTCCAGCGCGTCCAGCACCAGGGCGTACGGTGCGGCGTGGTGGGCCTTCAGGTAGAGCACGTGGTCGCCCGGACGGCCGGCGTACGCCGCCGCCAGCCGCGCCGGCAGCTGCCCCGCGGGCACCGGCGTGCGGCCGATCCAGTAGCCGCCCCGGTCGTCGATCCCCAGCGTCACCCGGTCCTCCGCGGCGGGCGTGGCCGCCTGCGCCCGGGGGAGCGTGGCGGTGAACGGCACGGCCGCCGTCACCACCATGAAGATGATGAGCAGCACCAGCATCACGTCCACCATGGGCGTGACGTTGATCTCCGCGGTGAGCGTGCCGCGCGTGCGGCCGGGGAGCGTCTCCATGGCGTGCCTCCGTGGGAAGGGGTCCAGGGAAGGAACGGACCGGCGGGGCGGGATTCTGACGCGGGGCGCGAGGGGGAAAAACGGAAGGAGCCGGCGGCCCCTGAGGACCGCCGGCTCCCCGTCCGGAACGGGAAACGCTCCCGGCTTACGGCGCCGCGGGGGTCACCGTGGCGGGCCCCTTCTCCGGCTTGGGCACCAGGCCCACCAGCGTGATGTCGGCCGCGCGGCTGGCGTCCACGGCGCGCACCACCTCGCCGTAGCTCAGCTGCTCGGAGCCCTTCACGAAGATCACCTTGCGCGCGCGGGTCGCGAAGGTCTCGCGCAGGAAGTTCTCCAGGTTCTGCGGCTGCACCTCCTGCCGGTTCACGAAGTACTTGGGCCCCGGCTCCACCTCCAGCACGATCTGCTGATCGTCGGGCGGCTTCTGGGCGATCTCTTCCTTCTCCTTGGGCGGCGGAACCTGAACGCTCAGGCCGCGCTGCAGCCCCTGCTGCACCACCATGAAGATGATGAGCAGCACCAGCAGCACGTCGATCATCGGCGTCATGTTGATCTCGCTCATGCTGCCGCCCTTGCTGCCGCCAACTCCCATTGCCATGGGATCAATCCCTCCTCGTCAGTTGTCGGTGCCCTCTCCCCGGCCGCGCCGGGGAGAGGGCGGACGGCATCATTCGCTGCGGGTGACCCGCGCGCCCTTGGGAAGCTCCGTGATGGTGCCGATGCGGCGCACCCCGGCCTTCCGCGCCTCGTCGATGGCGTCGAGCACCACCGAGTACGAGACGTTGTTGTCGGCCTTCAGGTACAGCGTGTGGTCGTCCGGGTTGCCGCGCCGCGTGTACGTCTCCTGCAGCCGGGCCTGGAGCTGGCTCAGCGGGATGGGCCCCGGGTTGGGGACGTCCTCGATCCAGTACTGCCCGTTCTTGTCCACGCCCAGCGTGACCCGGTCCTCCTTCTCCGGCGCCGACATCTTGGCCTTGGGCAGCTTGGCCTCGTACGCCAGCGCCGGGGTCACCACCATGAAGATGATGAGCAGCACCAGCATCACGTCGATCATCGGCGTGACGTTGATGTCGGCGTTCACGTCCGAGTCGACGCCCGCGACCTTCGGGAGGACGGAGCCGCCGAAGGAGGCGCCTCCGCCAAAGCCTCCTGCCATGGTCAGCCTCCGTAGGTGGCGTTGCCCGTCGCGCCCACTTCGCGGCGCGCCTGGCGGGTCATCATCCAGTCGATCATCTCGCGGCCGGCGTACGCCAGCTCCGAGAACAGCGTGTCCAGCTTGGCGGTGAAGTAGTTGTACAGCCACACCGCGGGGATGGCCGCCACCAGGCCGATGGCCGTGGCGATCAGCGCCTCGGCGATACCGCCCGACACGGCCTCCAGGCCGCCGCCCTGCTCGGCCATGCCCATGAACGAGTTCACGATGCCCAGCGTGGTGCCCAGCAGTCCCACGAACGGCGCCGTGGCGCCGATGGTGGCCAGGATGCCGAGGCCCTGCTTGAGCTCGTTGGCCAGCAGGATCTGCTCACGCTCCACGGAGCGCTCGCAGCTCACGATGGCGGCGCCGGCGGCGCGGGGGTCGTTCAGCAGGGGGGCCACCTCGCGCAGCGACTCGCCCAGCACGCGGGCCACGTGGCTCTTGGGGTACTGGTCCGCCAGCGCCAGCGCCTCGGGAATGTTGTCGCTCTCCAGCGCGCTGGAGAACGCCGGCGCGAACTGCTTGGTGGCCCTGGCCATCCGGCGGAAGATGAGCCACTTCCAGATCGCCACCGACAGCGAGGCGATGCTCATGAGGATGAGGAAGATCACGATCCCGCGGTTGATCGTTCCCGTATCTTCCCAGATCTTTTGCCAATTCATCGCAGCGTTCTCCTCAGCGCGCCTGCGCCATCCGGTTGGTGTGTCCTCTCCTGTTCCGCCGCGGCCCCATCCGCGCCGGTCCCTCGTTCCACCCCTTCCCCGGCACGCCGGGGCGCGCCGCGCGGAGCGTTCCGCGCGGCGCCCGTCACTCTGCGGTTAGCGAGCCACCGTCCACTGGATCGGCTGTTCCACCCACACCTTCACCGGCCGGCCGTTCACCTTGGCCGGGCGGAAGCGCATGGACCGCACCGCGCGCATGGTGGGATCGTTGAACTGCTCGTGCGTGGAGCTGGTGATCTGGATGCTCTCCGCGTCCACGCGCCCGTCCTCCAGCACGCGGAAGCGCACCTGCACCGTGCCCGTGACCCCGGCGTCGCGCAGCAGCGGCGGGTAGTTGCGCGCCAGCTGCCGGCCGAAGTCGCTGCGGTTGGTGAGCGACGGGAGCTCCTCCACGGCCGAGAGCTCGTACGTGCCCTCGTCGGGCGGGGTCTCGCGCTCCACCGTGCTCTGGGCGACGCCGTCCTCCACGCCCTTGGCCACGCCGCCTTCCTTGCCCTGCCCGCTGAAGTCGGCCTCGTTGATGGCCTGCTCGTTGGGGCTGGGCGGCGCGATGGTCGGAGGCGGCTCCTCCGGCGGCACGATGGTCTGGAAGCCCTTCACCACCGGCGGCGGGGCCTCCGGCTCCGGCGGCGGCGGCGGCTCCGGCTCCTTGGGCTTCTCCGGCTCGGGCTCCTTGGGCTTTTCTTCCTCGATCTCCACGAAATCGACCAGCTCTTCGCCCCGCTTGGCCCGCGCGCTCTCCTCCCGGGCGGCGGCGACCAGCCCGCCCACCAGCACCAGGTGCAGGATGCCCGAGATGACGATGTTGGTCGGGGACCAGAAGCCGGTCTTCTTGCGGCCCTCCGACGCCACCAGCTTGTTGAACATGCCCTTCCTCCGCGTGGATCAAACGGTTGCGCCCCCGGCGGACGCGGCTGGGGAACTTCGCGCTCCGGGTCCCTAACGAACGGCTCTCCGCGATTCTGACCCTGGCTAGCGAACGTTAGATCGAAACTCCGCCACACGCCCCGGTACGCGCATGACGGAGGAAAAGCGATCGAGCGTCCCGCGGCCTGCGCGAGCCCCCCTGGCACGGTTCGGCGGTAAGGTGCACCGTGCAATTCCGCCTGTCAAGACGCCGTGTGCCGCCCCGCCACGCGCCGCGGGCCCGTGCCGGAGCGGGAGGCGCATACCCCGCCCCCGACAGGCTGGTTCCACCGCAACGTCCGCTCCCGCCGCCACTTACGCTCATCGCCACCCTCCCTTCCGGAAGCCGTCATGCATAATCCGTACGCCTGCGCGCGCCACCGCGCGAGGGGCACGGGGCGGATGGTCCGCGGCCGCCTCTATGGCGCCGTCGCGATTTCCGCCGCCTGCCCCATCCCCAGCCCCGGGTCCGCGGCAAAGGCCTGCTCCAGCGCGGCGAAGGAGTCCGGGCAGAGCGCGGACCCCACCTGCTCGCGCATGATGCCCAGCACCCGCTCGCGCGGGAGCGCCGCGCGGTACGGCCGCTCGGCGGAAAGGGCGTCGCACACGTCGGCAACGGCCAGCACGCGGGCCGGGGGGGAGAGGGCGCCGGCGGGGATGCCGCGGTGGTAGCCCCGCCCGTCCATCCGCTCGTGGTGCGAGGCGGCGGTCTCCGCCAGGGCGCGGAACGGCGCCACCCGCGCCAGGATGCGGTAGGTGTACTCCGGGTGCCGGCGCACGGCCGCAAACTCTTGTTCCGTCAATTTTCCCGGTTTGTCCAGGATGCGGTTGCTGACGCCCAGCTTGCCCACGTCGTGCAGCAGGGCGGCGCGGCGGAGGTCGCGCAGCCCCTCGGCGGAGAAGCCCATCACCCGGCCGATGGCGTCGGCGTAC
>DATAAG010000492.1:0-2742 GCA_036260235.1 Longimicrobium sp. | reverse complement strand
AGCAGGACGAGGCGCGACGAGGCCGCCCGGGAGGGAGTCTGCGATGATCACCACAACCCGAGCCGGGTGAGGTCGTCGCGCAGCTTGAGGAGGGCCTGGTCCTTCATCTTGGCCTCCAGCATCACGTCGAACGGGGCGGGGCCCACCTCGCGCAGAAAGGCACGAACTCCCACGGGTGCACGTAGTCGGCGTGCTGCGAGAGGAGGGGCGGCGCCTGCACCTCCTTCCTGCCGCGCGTCACCGTGCGCGAGTCGAGCTTTGGCGAGGAGAAGTGCACCTTGGGCCTCACCCCCGCGGGCCAGGTGGCCAGGGCGGCGCGGCAGGCGTCCCCCAGCGGCAGGGTGCCGGGATTGAGCAGGTGGTGCTGGTGGTCGAAGACGACGCGCACGCCCGTCATCTCGTGCACGCGCAGGCAGTCCTGCACGGTGTACAGCGTCTCGTCGTTCTCGATCACCAGCCGTCTGCGCCCGGCTTCGGAGAGGCGGGGGTGGTTCTCCGCGAAGCGGCGCATGGCCGCCTCCTTGTCGCCGTAGGCGCCGCCCAGGTGCAGGATCACCACGGCCTCGGGGCCCTGCTCCATGGCGTCCAGCAGCTCCGCCTGCGCGTCGACGTCCCAGATGCCCTTGGCGTTGATGGCGGGATCCTGGGCGGAAAGGAGGACGAACTGCGAGGGATGCAGCGAGAGCCGGATGCCCCGCTCCCGGGCGATCCGTCCCAGCGCCGCCAGCCCGTCGCGGCACTCGGCGACCTGCCCGTGGAACTGCGGCAGCTCCGGGTGCGTGCAGTACGGGACGAAGTCGGACGAGATGCGGTACATCCGCACGTCGATCTCGTCCAGGTAGTCCAGGATGGCACGCAGGTAGTCCATCGACACGCGCAGGTGCGGTCCGGACTGCCACCGCCGCGCATCGTTGCTCCTGAGCCCCTCCCGTCCCGCCACCTTCACGGCGAACCCCAGCCGCCGCGGCCACTCCCGCTTCGCCATCCGCTCCCTCCATCGAAAAGTCGCGCGGACCGCCCTTCACACCGCGTTCCGCAGCGTGCGCACGGCAGAAGAAGAAGGCCTCACACGGAGTCAACGGAGTCAACGGAGTCGTTCCTCCGGCCTGCATGAGCTTCGCCTCCGGGGTGCGGATGGATGGAGGCGGCCACGCGAAGATCGGCGCGGCGGCGGACATCGTACGGGGATGTGCAATCTTTGTCTGATGTTGTGCCTGCTCTGTGGAGTCTCCGCGCTGGAACGCCGGTTGCAGCCCTCCACCGGCTCCCGGTGACACCCTTCCAGACCGTGCACGCGCCGATGTTGTTGCTGCACCGGGACATCGGCGGCCGACACCGTGGGAGATCCACATGGCGAACAACGACATGGACAGGGTGGTTCCTCTGGGGCAGCTGGACGACTTCCGGGTGGCGGAGGGCGATCCCGACGTGCGCGGGTGGGAGGTGCGGGCGTCCGACGGGCGCAAGATCGGCGAGGTGGACGAGCTGCTGGTGGACACCAGCGCCATGAAGGTGCGCTACCTGGACGTGGACCTGGACGCGGACGACGTGGTCCTCTCCGGCGGTCACGATCGGCACGTGCTCATCCCCATCGGCTACGCGCGGCTGGAGCGCGACCGCGACTGCGTGACGGTGGACGGGCTGGCGTCGTCGGACGTGGCGCGCCTTCCCGCGTACGGCCAGGGACCGCTGACGCGCGACTTCGAGGCGTCGGTGCGCGAGAGCTTTGCCACGCGCGGCCGGGGCGGCGGCGGGCCGGCCGGCGGGGGGACGATGGACACGGCGGGGCTGGACAACCCCCCTGGGACCGGGATGGCGATGGGGATGCCGGGCGGCCCCCTCGCCGACTCCCCCGTGCCGATGCGCGCCTCCGGCTCGGACATGGACACGGCCGGCTCGATCGAGGCGCCCAGCCCGACGAAGGCACCCGCCCGGGCCAGCGGCCCGGCGGAGGGGATGTCGTCGGCCGGCGGTGGGATCGGCGGGGAAGGCGGGGACCGGATGGGCGCCGGGTCGCAGGGACCGGCGGGCGGGGTGGAGCGGGAGCGGATGCGCGGCGACGCCAGCCACCAGTCAGCCGGGCTGGCGGGGAGCGACTACCAGCACAACGCGGACGAGGACTTCTACGCCAGCGACGCCTTCGACGACACGCGCTTCTACGGCGCGCGGCGCGGGGAGACGGGCTCCTTCGACGAAGCCGGCGGGATGCACGGCTCGCCGAACGAGGCGGCGCGCGGCAACCTGGGGATGAGCGCGGGGACGGGCGGCGTGGACGAGGTGGACCAGCTTTCCGGGAGCGGGCTGCCGCGCGACGGCGGGCGCGGCTCCGACGGGTCCATCAGCGGCTCGCCGGCGGGGCCGGGGAGCGGCACGGGCGACGACGGTGCGGGGCGGGACGAGACGCGGCGGCTGGCGCAGGATGCCGCCGACCGCCTGCGCCAGGACCACGAGAACCGCGGCGTCGGCGGCACCGGCGGCACGTGATCCGCGGTGCCACGGGCGCTCCCGCCGGGCCGGCGGGGGCGCCCTTCGCATGCGTGGCATCCGCGGACGGCGCGCGGTAGATTGTCGGTCCATGACGCTCTCCGTGCCGCCCGGCCGCCGCGGACCCTGGATCCTGGCCGTCGACGTGGGCTCCTCGTCCGTGCGGGCGCAGTGGATGGACGGCGCCGGCGCGCCGCTCTCGCCGGGCGTGGCGGCGCGCGCGTAGCACGCGTGGCATGCCACGCCCGACGGCGGGAT
>DATAAG010000491.1:0-1662 GCA_036260235.1 Longimicrobium sp. | reverse complement strand
GCACTCCCGCACTCACGCACTCAAGCACTCCCGCACTCACGCACTCACGCACTCACGCACTCACGCACTCACGCACTCACGCACTCACGCACTTTCGCACTTTCGCACTTTCGCACTATCTTCCCCGCCCATGACTGAGCGCCCATTCACCGAAAGCCGCGAGCAGCGCCGCCGGGCCATCCTGGAGTCGGCGGTGCGGGTGTTTGCGGAGAACGGGTTCTTCGCCGCGCGCATCCGCGACATCGCGGCGGGGGCGGGGGTGGCGGAGGGGACGATCTACCTGTACTTCGAGGGGAAGGACGACCTGCTGCTCACCGCCTTTCGCGAAAAGGTGAACGAGTTCGTGGCGTCGGTGCGCGACGTGATGGGGTCGGAGCTGCCCTTCGAGGAGCGGCTGGCGCGCTTCGTCCAGCTGCAGTTCGAAAGCATCGAGGCGGAGCCGCCGCTGGCCACGGTGCTGCTGCTGGAGTCGCGCCAGAGCAGCAAGTTCTACGGCGGCGCGGTGCGCGACGTGCTCAAGCTGTACGCGAACGCCATCGACACGCTGATCGCCAGCGGGGTGGAGCGCGGCGAGGTGCGCAAGGACGCGGAGATCCCGCTGCTGCGGCGGATGCTGATCGGCGCGCTGGAGGAGATTGAGCTGGAGTGGCTGCTGGGCGAGCGCACGCGGCCGCTGACGCCCCTGGCGTACCGCTTTGCCGCAGCGTTCTACCGCGGGATGGCGCCCACGGGGTGAGCGCTGGACAGCGGCGCGCGACGGCGCTAGAATGTGGCCCTGCCCGCGGAACGGCGGGCGGCTTTGGACGGCAACGAGCCCGCGCGGCGGGCCTGGCAAGGCAGAGCGAGCATGGCTGACCTGAACGTGGAGCGCGGGACCGCGGTCCGGCACGAGACGGCCGACGAGGACGACTACGCCAACTGGGAGATCGCCCTGTGGCTGCTCGGCATCCTGGCCATCCCGGGCGTGCCGATCGTGATGGTGGTGCTGCTGACGCCCTGGAGCGGCCTGTAACCGCCCCGCTCCGCCGCGTTGCGAAGGCCCCCGCCGCCCTGTGCGAGCGGGGGCCTTCTCGTGCGTTCCACCAGTGCGTGCCAGCGCCGCACGAAAACCCTTTTCGTCCGGCGGGCACGGCACGCAGATTGAGTCCTGAAGGGTCGGCGCCCCGCAAGGACGCCGGATCTCCCCGCGAGCGACAAGGAGGTGGGAGATGCAGACGCGGCAGTGGGCCACGGTGGCCCTGGCGGTGGCGCTGGGCACGGGGACGGGGGCGTGCGGCGGGAAGCAGAAGCCCTCGCTGGGCAAGCCCCAGCCGCCCGCGGTGGTGCGGGTGGCGAACAACAACTTCGCCGACGTCACCATCTACGTCGTGCAGTCGGGAATGCGGCTACGGCTGGGGACGGTGACCGGTCTGTCGGAGGAGCAGTTCACGCTCCCCCGCCGCTTTGCCACGTACACGATGGAGATGTACCTGCTGGCGGACCCCGTCGGCGGGTCGCGCGCGTACATGAGCCCGGCGGTGCGCGTGCGCGGCGGTGAGGAGGTGGACCTGCGGCTGCACGCCATTCTCAGCATGTCCAGCGTCTCCGTCTGGGGGCCGTGAGGGGGTGATGGAGTGATGGAGTGATGGAGTGATGGAGTGATGGAGTGATGGAGTGATGGAG
>DATAAG010000490.1:0-7295 GCA_036260235.1 Longimicrobium sp. | reverse complement strand
CCCCGGGCCGCTTCTCCTTTCAGTGCGGCGAGCGCCTCCCGCAAGTCCGCGGGGAGGTCGGCGGCCAGCTCCACCGGCGCGCCGGTGGACGGGTGCGAAAAGGCCAGCCGCCACGCGTGCAGCGCCTGCCGCGGGACCAGGTCCAGCCGCCTGCGCCCGTACTGCCGGTCCCCCAGCACGGGGTGCCCGGCGTGGAGCAGGTGCACGCGGATCTGGTGCGTGCGCCCGGTCTCCAGCGCCAGCCGTACCAGCGTGGCGGACGGGCAGCGCTCCGCCACCTCCCATCGCGTGACGGCGGGCTCGCCGTCCTTGCGCACCACGCGCAGCACCGGGTTGCGCGGGTCCCGCCCGATCGGCGCGTCGATCACGCCGCGCTCCTCCGCCATCACGCCGTCCACCAGCGCCAGGTACTCGCGCCGCAGCTCGCCGCCGCGCAGCTGCAGGTCCAGCCGGTGATGCGCGTGCGCCGTCCTGGCGAACAGCACCAGCCCGGACGTGTCGCGGTCGATGCGGTGCACCGGGTGCACCGCCGCGTGCACGCCCTGCCTGCGGAAGTGCCACGCCACGCCGTGCGCCAGCGTGTGCCGCTGGTCCGGCGAGGTGGGATGCACCAGCAGCGACGGCGGCTTGTCGACCACCAGCAGGTCGGCGTCCTCGTGAACCACGCGCAGCTCCATCTCCACCGGCTCCAGGCCGCCGGACGGTCCCTCCTGCAGCCTCGCCGAGACCACGTCACCGGCGCGCACCTTCGCGGAGAGCCAGGCGGGACGGCGGTTGTGCTGCAGCCCCCTGGCGCGCGTGAGGCGCTGGATCATCCGCCGCGAAACCCCCATGGACGCGGTGAGCACCTCCTGCACCGTGCGCCCCGCCTCGTCGGGCGTGACGGTGTGGTTCACCCAGCGGGAGGGGGACTCGTTCGGCATCGGCTCCTCGGTCGTCGGTGGCGGTGGTCGATGCGGGGCGCGCAATCCATGCCACAATGGCACCCGGGAAGGAGACACGACGGCCGAGCCCCTGTCGTCCCTCTCCGCGACGGGCAGAAAAACGGGATTCGCGGCAGGCGCCAAGTACGCGCTTTCCGAACGGCCGGGGCAGCGGCGCCGCCGATTCGCCAAGTCACAGCAGGTTGCGCAGTTGGCGTTGAAGGCGCGCTCCGTTTTGGGTCTTGCTGGACGGGGACGAAGTGACCATCGTAAGCACGGTTGCGGGAGGGGGGTGCGGGTGCCGCCGGGGCGCCGTGATCACGTTTCTGGAGGAGGTGGAGGATGGGTTCGGACAGGAGCAAGCTGCCGCCCGCCGTGCAGGGGGGCCAGGATGACGCCGCCCAGGGCCCGGCCGCGGATGCCGCGCCGGCGCGCCGCGAGGTGCGGTACCAGGCGCGCCGCGGAAACGGCTCCCTGCAGGTGCGCGAAACCGCCGTCATGCCCTTCGCGGCATACCCCGACGAGGACTACCCCGCCGTGGTGGAAGGCATCCTGGGCCACGTGTTCCGGGTACTGCGCCAGCTCGACGAGCAGCAGGTCGACATCATGATCCTGCGCGACGACACCCGCACGGCGCTGGCGCGCCTGAAGGCCGCCTGAGGATGTGGAAGACGCTCTACAGCACCGTGCGGACGGTCCTGCGGCTGGCGGACCACGTGCACGAGAACCGCGAAGAGATCAGGGAGCTGCGGCTGGACCTGCACGAGCTGACGCTGGCGGTGGAGCGGCTGGCGGGGCAGGTGGCGCACGTGAGCGAGCGGGAGGAGCGCGAGCGCGCCATGCTGATGCTCCAGATGGAGAACACCCTGCTGCGCGGGCGGCAGGCGCTGCTGGTGGGCGGGGCGGAGCCGGCCGGCTGAGCGGTCGGGCTCCGCCGCCGGCCCGGCGCGTCAGAGCGAGCCGATCTGCACGGGCCTGCGGCCCTCGGTGACCTCCGCGCGCAACTGGCCGCACGCCGCGGCGATGTCGCGGCCGCGCGACTCGCGCACGTACGCGGTGACGCCCTGCCGCCCGAGCCGCTCCACGAAGTAGTCCAGGCGCGCGCGCTTGCTGGGCTTCCAGTCCGTCCCCGGGATCGGGTTGAAGGGGATCAGGTTCACGAAGGCCGTGAACTCCTTCACCACCTCCGCCAGCTCGTCGGCGATCTCCGGGAGGTCGGTCACGCCGTCGATCATCACGTACTCGAAGGTGATCCGCTTTCCCCCGGCCGCGTCGAACCTGCGCAGCGCCTCCAGCAGCTCCGGGAGCGGGTACTTCTTCTCCAGCGGGATCAGGCGCTGGCGCAGCTCGTGGTTGGGCGCGTGCAGCGAGATGGCCAGCCGGTACTGCTCCGGCAGCTCCGCCAGCCGCAGGATGCCGGGGACCACCCCCACGGTGGAGATGGTGATGCGGCGGGCGCCGAACTTGTAGCCGCGGTTCAGGATGGAGAGGGTGGGAAAGACCGCCCTGGGGTTCATCAGCGGCTCGCCCATCCCCATGAAGACGATGTTGGTGACGTCGTCGTAGCCGTTCTCCTGCGCCCAGCGGCGTGCCCCGCGGAACTGCGCCACGATCTCGCCCGCGGTGAGCTGGCGGCGGTAGCCCGCCCAGCCGGTGGCGCAAAAGGTGCACGCCATGGCGCACCCCGCCTGTGACGAGATGCACAGCGTCAGCCGGGTGGGCGTAGGGATGAGGACGGACTCGATCAGCTCGCCGTCGGCCAGGCGCCAGAGGTGCTTGGCGGTGCCGTCGACGGAGCGCGACACCTTGGCCGGCTCCGGCGCGGTGAAGGCGAACGCCTCCGCCAGCGCCGCGCGCTCCGCCTGGGGGAGGTCCGTCATCTCGGCGAAGGAGAAGGCGCCGCGCTCGTACAGCCAGCGCGCCACCTGCCCGGCGCGGTACGCCGGCTGCCCCCGCGCGGCGAAGTGCGCGCGAAGGGCGGCGTCGGCCTCTTCGGGAAGCAGCCCCACCAGGTCGGGGCGGGCGTCGGTCTGGACCTGCTGCGGCGTCGCGATCATCCCGGGTGCATCGGGGTGGATGGGGCGTGTGGCGTACTGATTCCCCGCGCCCCGCCATCGGTTCCCCGCGTGCTTGCAGGGGCGCCGGGGCGGACGTTAGTTTGCAAGGTCCGCACCCCCGGCCACGCCACGGCGTGGCCTGAACCTTTTATCGGCCGCGAGGTTGCCGGTGCTGCTGAGCGAGCTGCTCACCCGCGAGCGCGTGCGCGTGCCCCTGCGGAGCGCCAGCAAGGAGGCGCTGCTGGAGGAGCTGGTGGGCGTGCTGCGGGATTCCGGCGCGCTGGCGGACGCGGAGGCGGTGCTGGGGGCGGTGCGCGAGCGCGAGCGGGTGCTGAGCACGGGGGTGGGGAGCGGCGTGGCCATTCCGCACGGCAAGTCCGAGAGCGCTCCCACGCTCGCCATGGCGGCGGGGGTGACCGGCGCGCCGGTGGACTTCGACGCGCTGGACGGCGAGCCGGTGCGCCTGCTCTTTCTGCTGGTGGGGCCGGACTCGGCGGCGGGGCAGCACGTGAAGGCGCTGGGGCGCATCAGCCGCCTGGTGCGCCGCGACGGCTTTCGCGAGCGGCTGATCGCGGCGGCGTCGGCGGACGAGTTCATGCAAGTGCTGGCCGAAGCGGAAGCCGCGTGACGCGGCGGCCGGCCGCGTGGCTTCCCGCGGTGGTGTGGGCGGGGGTCATCTTCCATCTCTCGTCGCGGCCCACGGTGCCGGCGCCGTCCATCCCGGGGCTGGACAAGGTGCTGCACTTCGCGGCGTACGCGGTGCTGGGGTGGCTGCTGGCCTTCGCGGCGGAGCGCTCGCGGCTGCCGCTGGCGGCCGCGGTCGTCCTGGGGCTGCTCTACGGGGTGACGGACGAGATCCACCAGATGTACGTCCCCGGCCGCTCGCCGGACCTGCTGGACTGGTTTGCCGACGCGGCGGGGGTCGCCGCCGCCACGTTCCTTTACGCACGCCGGCTCGCCCGCCGCCCCGCCCGCCCGGGCGGGGCGCGGGGCGAGGCCCCGTTCCTTCGCGCATGACGGACCTTCTCGCAACCGCGTACCGCACCCGCGCGGCCGGCTCGCTCCGCGCCGCAGACGCCGGAAACCCCGTGGCCGTGGCCGGGTGGGTGCACCGCCGCCGCGACCTGGGCGGCATCGTGTTCCTGGACCTGCGCGACCGCGAGGGGATCGTGCAGGTGTCGTTCGACCCGTCGTGGACCCCCGCCGGGGCGCTGGCGGAGGCGCGGCGGCTGGGTCCGGAGGACGTGGTGCGCATCGAGGGGACGGTCTTTCCGCGCATCGCGGGGCAGCTGAACGACACGCTGGCGACGGGCGAGATCGAGGTGCGCGCGGCGGGGCTGGAGGTGCTGACCCGCGCGGAGCCGCTCCCCATCCAGGTGGACTACGCGGCGGACGAGGAGCTGCCCGGCGAGGACCTGCGGCTGCGCTACCGCTACCTGGACCTGCGGCGCCCCGGGCTGCTGGGGAACTTCGTCGTACGGCACCGGGCGGCGCAGGCGGCGCGCACCTTCCTTTCGGAGAACGGCTTCCTGGAGGTGGAGACGCCGCTGCTGACCAAGCCCACGCCGGAGGGCGCGCGCGACTTCCTGGTGCCCAGCCGCGTGCACCGGGGCGAGTTCTATGCGCTGCCGCAGTCGCCGCAGATCTACAAGCAGCTGCTGATGGTGAGCGGCTTCGACCGCTACTTCCAGATCGCCAAGTGCCTGCGCGACGAGGACCTGCGCGCCGACCGGCAGCCGGAGTTCACGCAGATCGACGCCGAGATGGCGTTCGTGGACGAGGAGGACGTCTTCCGGCTGGGCGAGGGGCTGATGGCGGCGGTCTTCCGCGAGGTGGCGGGGGTGGAGCTGGAGACGCCGTTCCCGCGGCTGACGTACGCGGAGTCGATGGCGCGCTACGGCACCGACAAGCCGGACCTGCGCTACGACCTGCCGATCGTGGACCTGACGGAGGTGCTGCAGCGCGCGGACTTCCGCCTGTTCCAGGGGGTGCAGGGGACGGCGCAGCGCATCCGCGGCATCCGGATTCCCGGCGGCGCCCGGCTGTCGCGGCGCGAGCTGGACGAGCTGCAGGAGGTGGCGAAGCGCGGGGGCGCGGCGGGTGCGCTGTGGGTCAGGCGCGGCGACGACGGCGCGCTCGCCGGCCAGTTCGCGAAGGGGCTGGACGAGGGGCTGGCGAACGCCTTCTACGCCGCGTCCGGCATGGAAGCCGGCGACCTGTTCGTGGCCGTGGTGGGCGAGTTCCGCTCCACCCCGCAGGGGGCGACGGGGCCGGTGGTGACCTCCACGGCCGGCGCGGCGCCGGTGGCGGAGGAGACGCGCGAGGTGAAGGCGGGGCTGGAGCCGGCGCTGTACGAGCTGCGGCGGCATCTCGCCCGGAAGATGGAGCTGGTGGACACGTCGAGGTACGCGTGGCTGTGGGTGACCGAGTTCCCCGTCTTCGACTGGGACGCGGAGCACGACCGCCTGGTGTACGCGCACAACCCGTTCAGCATGCCGCAGGACGAGGCGGTGCGGGCGATCGTGGAGGCCACGCGCGGCGGGACGCCCTCCGCCGACGCGGCGCGGAGGCTGTACGCCATGGGGCTGCGCTCGCGGGCGTACGACGCGGTGTACAACGGACACGAGATGGCGAGCGGCTCCGTGCGCATCCACCTGCCGGAGGTGCAGCGGGCGGTGTTCACCGCGCTCGGGATCGGGGCGGAGGAGGCGCAGGCGAAGTTCGGGTTCCTGCTGGAGGCGTACCGCTACGGGGCGCCGCCGCACGCGGGGTTCGCCTTCGGCTTCGACCGGCTGGTGATGGTGCTGACGGGGACGAACAACCTTCGCGACGTGGTGGCGTTCCCCAAGACGGCGTCCGCCCGCGCCCTCTTCGAGCAGGCGCCGACGCCGATCGCGGAGGAGCAGCTGCGGGAGGTGCACGTGCAGGTGCGGGCGTCCGGCGCGTGAGCGCGCACCCGCGGGCGCGGAAGGTGTAACAGGCTCGGACGAGGGGCGGGGGAGACCTCGCCCCTCGGGCGTTGGGGCCCCTCCCCCCGGCCCCCTCCCCGCACAAACTGCGTGCGGAGAGGGGGCGAAGGGCCGGCTTGGGACGCAGTTGCAGGCTGTCACCTGTAACCTGTCCCCTGTACCCTTGTCGTTCGCGTGAGGGATGCGCGCCCGGCGCGCGCAGCCCGACCCGGAGCAAAGCGGAGGGGCACGCCAAACACGCGGTTCCCGATCGTTCCAAACGACGCAGGGACATAGATACGCGAGGACCCATCAAGGAATCGATGTCGGATACGAACAACAGCACGGCCGTCCAGCACCGCATTCCCGCGGACGGGGCCGACCCGCTGGCGCTGGGCGGGGTGAACGACGCCAACCTCACGGAGCTCGGCAGGCTGGCGGGGCTGCGCGTGGTGCTGCGCGACGACCACCTGCTCCTTTCCGGCGACCTGAAGGACGTGGAGCGCGCGGTGCCGGTGGCGCAGCACATGGTGCAGATGGCGCGCAACGGCGTGCCCTTCGGCACGGACGACGTGGCGCGCTTCTTCGACGCGGCGCGCTCGGAGAACGGGGTGCGCCGCCTGGCGGACGCGGGCGGCGTCGCCGTTCCCGGTCCGCGCAGGACGGTGCGGCCCAAGAGCGAGGGGCAGGCGCGCTACCTGGCCGCCATCGACGAGAACGACGTGGTGGTGGGCATTGGCCCGGCGGGGACGGGAAAGACGTACCTGGCGGTGGCGATGGCGGTGGACGCGCTCTTCAAGAAGCGGGTCAAGCGCATCATCCTGGCCCGCCCGGCCGTGGAGGCGGGCGAGAACCTGGGCTTCCTGCCGGGCGACCTGCAGGAGAAGATCGACCCGTACCTGCGCCCCCTGTACGACGCGCTGGAGGACATGATCCCGCCGGACCGGCTGCGCCGCGCGCTGGAGAGCCGGTCCATCGAGATCGCCCCGCTGGCGTACATGCGCGGCCGCACGCTGCAGGACGCCTTCGTGATCCTGGACGAGGCGCAGAACGCCACCCGGGCGCAGATGAAGATGTTCCTGACCCGCCTGGGGCTGAACAGCAAGGCGGTGATCACGGGCGACAAGACGCAGATCGACCTGCCGCGCCGCGAGGACAGCGGGCTGATCGAGGTGGAGCGGGTGCTGAAGGGGATCGAGGGGATCGCCTTTGCCTACCTGAAGGGATCGGACGTGGTGCGCCACCGGCTGGTGAAGGACATCGTCGCGGCGTATGACGCGGCGCGCGGCGACGCGGCGGAGGGCCCGGACGCCGGATGAAGCCGGCCGAGCGCGCCTTTCCCGAGCGCCGCGCGGCGGTGCGGGAGC
>DATAAG010000489.1:0-17181 GCA_036260235.1 Longimicrobium sp. | reverse complement strand
CTGCGCCAGCGGCGCCACTCCGGCGCGCTCGCGGACCTCCTTCGGCAGCGGGTCCTCGTCGCGGGCCTGGCGCAGCAGCTCGTCCAGGTTCTCCGCGATCAGGGTGCGGACCTGGCGGTGGGTGAGGCCCTCGGTGGCGGGGTAGACGGGGAAAATGGTGCCGCTCTCCTCCGCCGCCTCCTCGTTCTCACGCGCCAGGACGGTGAACTCGCGCGGCTGGAACTGGCGGCCGTGGTAGAAGCGGACGGTGCCGCGCAGCAGGAGCAGGTCGCCGCGCTGGATGGTGCGGTCCAGGAACGGCTGCCCCGGCCACGAGCACTCGATGAGCGCCGTGGAGTCGCGCACCACGGCCTGGAAGATCCGCAGCCCGCGCCGGGTGGGGAGCACGCCCTTGGAGACCACGCGGCCGACGATGGTGCAGTCCATCCCCGGCTCCAGCGCGTTGATCTTCGTTACGGTGGAGGCGTCCTCGTAGCGGTGCGGGACGTGGAAGAGCACGTCCCGCGCGGTCAGCAGACCCAGCCTGGCCAGCAGGTCCGCCCGCTTGGGACCCACGCCCTTGAGGAACTGCGCGGGCCGGTCGAGGTCCGTGTACGTGGGCACGAAGCGCTTCGGGATTCCGGGTGGCGTGAGTACGCCGCGAGGACTGAAATCTATTTCACCGGACGGGATGGACGCGAGTGGGGGCCGGGCGCCGTGTATCCCACGTCCTGAAATGAATTGTCTCACGCAGAGTCAGCAGAGTGAGCGGAGGACGAGCTTCGGCTCCACTCTGCTCACTCTGCTGACCCTGCGTGAGACTTCCGTCCGCCCTTCGCCGGCTCCCTGGATGCCGCGTGGGGATTCAGCGCGCCAGGAAGCGCTGCATCTCGCCGGCGACGCGCTCCAGGTCCTGCGGGCGGATGAACATCAGGTGCGGCGCGTCCACCTCCACGATCCACGCGTCGGGGACCGCCGCACGCAGGTTGCGGATCTGCTCGCGCTGGTACGGCAGGTACACGTTGGTCCAGTACGCCTGCCCCCGCTGCCGGACGTCGGGATCGGTGACGGAAAGGAGCCCGGGGTGCGTGCCCGTGACGGCGTAGAAGGCCAGCACCGGCACGCGGATGCGGCTGAAGTCGGGACGGGAGCTCACCATCCCCTGGATGAGCTGCTCGTTGATGGCCGGCGTGGTGACCTCCATCGTCACGGTGCCGTCCGGCTTGAGGTTGATGGCGCGCGCGTCCGCCTCCACCGCGTCGGACCACATCCCCTGCGTGCGGCGGAACCACTCGCGGGCCGCGTCCAGCGACGCCAGGTCCGCCTCCGTCGGCGGCACGGCGACGGGATCCTGCGCCCACAGCTCCGGCTGGCGGCCGTAGTCGTAGGCGGCGTCCAGGTACACCAGCCGGTCCACGCGCTCCGGCGCGATGGCCGCCACGCGGGTGATCTCCGTCCCTCCCAGCGACCAGCCTACGAGCGTCGCGCTGCGGATGCCGAGCGCGTCCATGAAGCCCAGGATGTCGCGCGCCAGCGTCCCGGTGTCGTAGCCGGTCTCGGGCTTGTCCGATTCGCCGATGCCGCGCCGGGTGAGGCTCAGCACGCGGAAGCGGTCGGTGAACCGCGGCGCCAGCTCGTCGAAGATGTGCGGCGTGACGCCCATCCCGGTGAGGAAGATCAGCGCGGGGCCGGTGCCGCCCCAGTCCAGGTAGTGCAGGTTGATGCCGTTCGCCTGCACGCTCGCGCTCCGGTGCGGCGAAGCGTCCCGCCATTCCGCGCCGCCGGACTGGCTGGCGAGCGGCGCCGCCCCCGCGCAGGCCGTGAGGAGCAGTGCGAGGCCGAGACGCCGGCGCCCCACCCCGCGACGGACGCGGGCGAAGGCGCGGGGCGTGCGCGGGCCGAGGTCGTGGGTCATGACACGCATCCCGGTACGGGTTGATGCTCGTGTGGGAGCCGGCTCGCCACGCGCTCGCCGGGCTCCCGGGTCTGGACGGTAGATTCTGCGGCCGGCGCCATGCTCCTGCGACCCGCCGCGCCCTCTCCGGGCTCGCATTACTCGCCCACCTCCCCCAAAAACCCCTGGGGGAGGTCGATCGATCCCGAAAGGTTCGTGTGTAAGGCGACTTTTATTATCCAGCTGGTCGGCGCAGCCCTTATCGGCTCGGGCTCAGGACAACAGACCGTTGCATTCCACGTAGTTGAAGCCCCGCGCAGTTTGCGGGGCTTTCCGCTGTTGCAGCCGCGGCTTCAGCCGCCCGGGACGGACGTGGCGGACGCCCCCCGTTCACCCTCACACCTCCAGCACTTCCTCCGCGAAGGCGTCGATCTCGAAGGGGAGCAGGTCGTCCATCTTCTCCCCCACGCCGATGAACTTGACGGGGAGGTTGAACTCCTCCTTGAGCGCGACCACGATGCCGCCCTTGGCCGTGCCGTCCATCTTGGTGAGCACGATGCCGGTGAGCGGCAGCGTCTGGCCGAAGGTGCGGATCTGCGCCATCGCGTTCTGGCCCACGGTGCCGTCCAGCACGATGAGCGTCTCGTGCGGCGCGCCCTCCAGCTTCTTGGCGACCACGCGCTGCACCTTCTCCAGCTCCTTCATCAGGTCGTGCTGGGTGTGCAGGCGCCCGGCGGTGTCGATGATCACCACGTCGGTGCCCTTCTCGATCGCCTGCTCCAGCGCGTCGAAGGCCACGGCGGCGGGGTCCCGGCCGGGCTCGCTCCCGACGAAGTCGCACCCCACGCGCTCCGCCCAGCGGCGCAGCTGCTCGATGGCGCCGGCGCGGAAGGTGTCGCCCGCGGCGATCATCACCTTGCGGCCCTGGCGGGTGAGGCGGTGCGCCAGCTTCGCGATGGTGGTGGTCTTCCCCACCCCGTTCACGCCCACCACCAGGAAGACCGTGGGCCCGCCCTCGTAGTTGAAGCGGAGCGCCGTATCCGAGCGGCCGGCGCGCAGGATGGCCACGATCTCCTCGCGGACGGCGCGCAGGAAGTCGCGCTGCGACTTGGCCACGCCGCGCTCCGCCAGCGTCTCGACCACCTCGACGAGCTTGAGCGTGGCGGGGACGCCGAAGTCCGCCGCGATCAGCGTCTCCTCCAGCCCCTCCAGCGACCCCTCGTCCAGCCCCTTGACCAGCACCGTCACGTCCGTGAGCGCCACGTCGACGATGCGGTCCCAGAGCGACTTCTTTCCCTCTTCCTTCTTCCTGAAAAGCCGGGCCATCTGCCTATCCTGAACGCCGGCCAGTGCCGGCGGCGCGTGTACGATGACGATGCGGGCGGCGGGCGACCCCTCTCGCCCGCCGCCCGAATATACGGCGAAACGCCCCATCGGCAACGGCGCCCGACCGATCGGTCCTTGGCCGTACTGGAACCGACACGAGCGAACGCCGGCTTACACTTCCGGCAGCGGAATACCCATTTGCTGGAAAATCCCGGCAATCTGTCCTGCTTCCTTGTAGCCACGTTCCGCCGCAGCCAGGTAGGCCCACATGAGATGCTCCGCCGCCTCGGGAATGTCCTCCTCACGCTGCCGCGTTAGCAGTAACAGGGCGAGCTTCGCGCGGGCTACAATCAACTCGCGCATCTCGCCTAGACGTTCAAACACGGGTAGCTCCTCCTCCCGCCGAATGCGCACTGCCTCGTTCAACTCACCTCGGGCCGCGAGCACATCCGCAATCTTCCCCCATGTCACCGCCTGTGAACGCACGTCTCCCAAGCGCTCGAACATCGTCAGTACGTCGTCGCGAAGTGTGCGCAGTGCCTCGTCGAAGTCCCCGCGTGCCGCGAGCACGTCTGCGATCTTACCAAGCGTCATCGCCCGCGGGCGCACATTTCGGAGACGCTCGTACACGGGAAGTTCCTCTTCCCGTCGGATTCGCAGCGCCTCGTCCAACTCACCACGGCTCACCAGGACGTCCGCGATTTTCCCCATCGTCACCGCCCGCGCACCCACATCGCCCAGCCGCTCATACACGGGAAGTTCCTCCTCCCGCCGAATGCGCAACGCCTCTTCCAACTCACCCCGCGCAGCCAGCACGTCCGCGATCTGCCCCAGCGTCACTGCCCGCGCGCGCAAGTCGCCCAGCCGCTCAAACACAGGAAGTTGCTCCTCCCGCCGGATGCGTAGCGCCTCATCCAACTCACCGCGCGCCACCAGCACATCCGCGATCTTACCGATCGCCACGGCCCGCGAGCGCACGTCGCCCAGTCTCTCGTACACGGGGAGTTGCTCCTCTTGGCGGATGCGCAGCGCTTCGTCCAACTCACCCCGTTCCGCCAAGATGTCAGCGATCTTCCCGACCGTCACCGCCCGCTCGCGCACGTCGCCCAGCCGGTCGAAAACGGGGAGTTGCTCTTCCCGCCGGATGTGTAACGCCTCGTCCAACTCACCGCGCGCCGCCAGCACGTCCGCGATTTTCCCAATTGTCACGGCCCGCGAGCGCAGGTCGCCCAGTCGCTCGTACACGGGAAGTTCTTCCTCCCGCCGGATGCGCAGAGCCTCGTCCAGTTCGCCGCGCATCTCGAGGATGTCCGCGATCTGCCCCAGCGTCACTGCTCGCGAGCGTATATCCTCGAATTGCTCGTATATTGGAAGCTCCTCCTCCCGCCGGATGCGCAGCACCTCGTCCAGTGCACCGCGCTCCTGCAGAACGTTCGCAAGTTCCCCGAGTGCTAAAGCACGGAGGTAAGGCTGGCGAAGCTGTTCGAATGTTGGGATGACCTTCTCCCGCAGAAGGTGGAGTGCAGCATCCGGATCTCCTCGCCGGAAGTGCACAGCGGCCTCCAACATGTCCGCAATCGCAAAATCACGAAGCGCTAACCTCTCGCCAGTTACCGCGCGGAAGGAATGGATCGTGTCAAGTGCCTCTGCGTACTGAGCAGACATCAGGTGCTCGGCGGCTTTACGGAGTAGCGGTGGCCACTCTGGCAAATCCACTTTAGTAGAGTCCGGTCTGTGGTCATATCGCCCCTCACCCGGCTGTAATACCGCATGGACTTCGCTACTGCGTTCAATCCTTGTTGGGGTTTCAACCCAAATAGCGGCTAAATCACAAAAGTCAGGTGCCACCGACCACCATTGCTGACGTGATGCAGGGTGAACGAACAGCAACCACCAGCAGGAATAGTCCCGAATCAGTATGTCCCGCTGGACGTTGACCTGCTGCAGGAGTTGCGAGCGGTCACGCCGGCCCCGATACATCACTTCCTCAAAACCCCACAGTACCAGGACGTCCTTCGATGTGATACTCTCGGGGGGGATCGTCTCCCGAAGAAGTGCCCACAGGTTAAAGTCTGCTGCCGCCGACTTCGTCTGATCCCGAATATTTAGCCGATGGACGCGGGCGCCCACCGATTGAAGTTCAGGCGTGAGCCATTCCAGAATCACCTCGCGATCACGGTTATTCGTCACCTCTACGAAGGCCAGCTTGAAACTAGTGCCCAGCGTACGCCGAAGGAGGCGCACCAACCGGCGCTGGTCCTCCTCCGCGAGAATAGTGTTCGCGAGTACAGCAGGTCCCGGGTACGGAACGGATTGCGGCGGCGTAGGCATCGATGGTTTCAACTGCGCGCGTCTGAAATTAGGCGCTGAAAGTCGGGCAACTCGCTGACGAGGGGATGAACGTCGTACCAGATTTCACCATTGTACTGAAAGGCTAGCCGTTGAAACAGCACCTCCAAGTACTGGTCGCCGGTAGCGAGGCGCTTTTTTCTAGCAATGTCGACGAGCACGTCCCACCAGCCGTTCGCGTCAATACGATCCCGCAGCCGTTGGCGCCGCCGCTCCAGCGTACGATTGACGTCGGCCAAGGTGATCGTGTCCCCGGCCGCGTCCAAGGTCGCATCTTGCGCCATCTCTAGGAATTCGCGAATTGCCCCGCCCGAAGCCAGCGCGAGCCGCGTCTGAGCGGCCGGATCGGGAATCAGCCGGTCCACGTCGATGCGTTTGCGGAGCGCCTCTAGTAGCACATCGCGCCCCGGACCTGTCGGCTCGAAATGTCCTTGGTGCTTTTCGCGCATCTTGACGGTTGGCATGGTTTCGCAGCGAAAAACCGTTTCAAGACTCTGCGACTGCGGTCGCAGCACCAGACTGATCGGCGGCGTGACGATGAGGTTGCAGGCCAGTGACTTGAATCGATCCGCCGAGTGCACGAGAAGCGTATCGATCACTCGCGGTTCATAGCGGTCCATGTTGTCGATCAGGATCAGCAGATCCAGCCCGTCGTGCCGTAAGATCTCGCCCGCCGCCGCAAGTACGTTGTTGACATGGGTCATCAGCGTACCGGGAAACTGCTTCAGTGTCGTTTTGACGGACGTCCGGTGCTTACTTTCGACTCGCAGCGACGACGTGACAGAGGCCATCAGCTTGGCGAAAAAAGGCACTCCGCCCTCGGCCTTGGCGCTTGCTTCGACGCCAGCCAAAAAGGTTCTTCCCTCCTCGTCATTGAACACCACCTCACCAAACCACTTCTCCACGTTCTCGAGCACCTGCGAATCGAGGGGCGTTCCGCGCGCCCGCATCTCCTCCTCAACCACGCGGACGATGACGAGGAGCAGATCCTCCATCGCGAAGTCGTTGGCATCCATTTCCACATTCGCCTCAAAATATATAGCGAAGTACCGGTCGCGGAGTTGGTGAGTCAAACGCTTGAGCTCAGTGCTCTTGCCGGCACCCCGATGGCTGGCGAACACCACGTGCTGAGTACGGCCAGAAGGCTGGCGTCGGAACAGATTCCGCACCCGCGCCGTCGGGTCGTCGACGCCGCGAGCGGGAGCCAAGTCAGTCCACCTCGGGTCCCCGCTTTCCAGCGGGAACTCGAACTCGAGCGCCGGCGTGGCTTCATCCAGGGTCTGGGCAATTGGAGGGGCTTGGAAGTTCATGAAGCGATTACGAGATAGGATACGGCGCGACGACGCACCAAGTACGTTCGCTCACGGTACGTCAGGAACACAGACGTAATGTTAACCCGGGTGAGCCGGATCGGAAATCCACTGATTCGCCCCTCCTTTAGGCGGGTGGGGATTTCGGCAACGTCGGCTGATGCAATTTCACGACGACCGACGCGCATGATAGGTCAGCGAGGCCGCGCCGCCCCGGGCGCGGCGGACGCGCTCGGGGCGGCGGATCGGCGGGCGCGAATCGCCCGGTCAGCGGGCTTCGGCCGCGTCGTTGTCGCCGTCCGCGGCGCAGGTCTTGATCGTCAGGCAGGTGCGCAGGATGCAGGTGGACTGGTCGATCGAACAGTTCTCCGTCTCCACCGTGTCGTCGTGGCCGCGGACCGTGCCGCGGCGCGCATCCATCTCCTGCGTAGCGAAGCTCTCCACACGCAGCGCATCCGGATCCAGCATCAGCTTCTTCATCTCATCCTCCCCGGTCTCAGGTTGGTGGAACCGCCGTCCGCCAGGTGCGGGCAGCAAATCCCGTACATCCCGGCACGTCGTTGCCACCGTGGTGCGGGCCGTGCATGGATCCAGGCCGTCGCAAGGGAAGAACGGATCAACGAAACGGAGGATGCCGACGATGAAGAAGCTGCGCCTGGATTGTGAAGAGCTGCGGGTGGAGTCGTTCCCCACGGCTGCCGCCAACGGGCAGGACGGGACCGTGCAAGCGTACGACGCCACCCCCGGCTGCACGTCCAGCCTCGTCGGCGGATCGTGCCCCAGGGTCACCTGCCAGACCTACGACGACACGTTCTGCGGCCTTACGCACGGCTGCGAGTAGCCGCGGAGCACGGCACGACGACAAAGCCCGCCGGATCGCGCTCCGGCGGGCTTTGCCGTGTGCTTCACTTACGCACCGACCCACTCACGCGCTCACGGACTTCTTCCCTCAGCAGCCGTAGCCGGGCCGGCACAGGTTGCTCAGCGCGCCCAGGTCTGCCTCGATACCCGTGAGCCGGCTGGAATACGTGGTGGTGTAGTCGCTTCCCGGGCCGCCCCACATCACCCCGTGCAGCCGCACGTCGTTCTCCGCCGTGCCGCTGCCGCCCAGGTAGACGAAGACGGGCGAGCCGCTGTCGCCGCCCTCCGACCACACCTTCGAAATGTCCTGGCAGCGCAGGCTGCCGATGGTCACGCACGAGTAGGTGACCTGGCCGTACGTGGACCCGCTGGTCCGCCCCGTCTTGTCCAGGTAGCTCCCCACCGGCAGGGTGCCCGTGTACCGGCCGATGATGTCGTACTCGCCGGTGACGGTCAGCCCGCCCGGGCCGCCCGTGTTCCATGCCGTGCGCGCGATGCCGCCCTGGCCGATGGTGCGCGTCCCGTTGTTGCTGATGTAGGCCGCGTCGGCCTGCCGGCACGAGGAGACGCCCGCCACGCAGGCGTACAGGCCACGGTCGGAAACCTCGTTGCCGATCTGGTTGCCGGCCGCGTTGGTGTTCTGGTAGATGGCGATCCCGTCGTACGCGTTCTGCGTCCCGGTGCAGTGCGAGTTGGTGACGTAGATGTTGGCCCCGGTGGATACGCGGCGTGCGTTGAAGCCAAGCGTACACACGTACCCGCTGAACGCGATCTGGATGCCGCCCACCGTGGTGGTGAAGCGGTCACGTACGCTGGCGCGCACCTCGGGCCGGGGCTGCGTCTGCACGTGCAGCGCGGCCGTGGGAATGCCGAGCGCCGCACCCTGCGCGCGGACCGCCGCGACGGCCGCCGCGTTCTCCACGCCCACCAGCACGCGGTTCTCCACCTCGTCCACGTCGATGGTAAACACGTCGCCGCGCGCCAGCAGCGGGTGCAGCGACTCGAACCATTCCTTCAACTGGGCGAAGTCGTACGCCGCCGGCAGAAAGACGGGCTGCTGCGGCGCGTTGGCGAGGCGCCCGCGGCGCGCCTCGGCCAGGTGCTGCGCCAGGTAGCGCTGCGCCGCGCCGCGCTGGCCGTGATCCACCAGGCGGATCACGGGGGTGCCATCCCTCCGCAGGTAGAACCCGGCGAACCCGGGAACCTCCGCCCGCGACACCCGCGCGAACTCGTCGTCCGGCGTGCGGAACGGCTGCGGCGCCCGGTCGAGCGCCGCATCCTCCGGTCCGGGCCCCGCCGGTGCGCTCGGCGTGTCGCACGCTGCCGCGATAACCAGGGTGACGACCGCGGGAACCACGTTGGTGAGCTTCATCTGCGTCCTCCAGAGACGGTGTGGCCAGCGCGGCGGAATCGCGGCGCCTGGCACAACTGTCTGCGTGATGTGCTGGCCGGGCAAGGAAAAAGATGAGCACCCATCAGGATGTGGATTCCTGTTCCGCACGTGGGGCGAGCCAGTCCGTCGCATCCCGGCAGCGCGTGGGATCTGGTGCGCCTCGTGCGTCAGCCTCGGCCGCCGTGCGGCGACGGATCAATCAACGGAGGGTGTGCCGATGAAGAAGCTGCGCCTGAGATGCGAGGACCTGCGGGTGGAGTCGTTCCCCACCGCGCCGGCCCTGGAGGAACCCGGGACGGTGCGGGCGCACGAGGCCACGCCGACGTGCCCGCACAACTGCCTGACGGAGAACGGCGGCAGCATCTGCAACCTGACGCACAACTGCGGTTAGCCGCGGCCGGCTGCACCACCGCTGACGAACGAAGCCCGCCGGCTGCTCCGGCGGGCTTCGCTGTTCGGTGAGACGCGGACTCGCGCGCTCTCCGCCCTTCAGCCGCTCGCGGCCAGGAAGTGCGGGAGGTTCGCCAGCAGCAGGATTCCCCGCAGCGTCCAGGCGGCGGTGCGGAGCCAGTTGCCGCGCACCAGCCGCCGGTGCGCGTCCGGGTCGAAGCCGCGCTCCAGCCGCCGGTGCCGGGGGACCTGGAGGAGGAAGGTGGAAAGCCAGGCGACCGCCAGCAGGGCCAGCCCCGCCGCGGACGCGGGAAGGAGCGGGGAGGGCCGCAGCGCCAGCCACACTCCCGTCGCCAGCTCCAGCAGCATCGGCGGCACCACGACGAGAGTCGTGCGGCGCTGGTGCGCGGCCTGGTAGGCGGGATAACCGTCCCGGCCCACGAGCCCCATCAGCGAGGAGTGCACCACCTGCACGAACCAGATGACCCCGATCATCATCCCCGTGGCGGCCAGGTGCAGCACCAGGACCCACGCGGAGAGCGGAACATTCACCGGCCGGCGCTCCCGCCGGCGACGCCGCCCGTCGCAGCGGCGCCGGGCGGGTTCGCGCGTACGGATCCCGTGAGGTGAGCGAGGATCAGTCCCTGGAGAGTTGCCAGGGCAGGCCCGCCGTCCGCGGCAAGCTCGTCGATGATCCGGGAGAGCGGGATTCCCACCGCCGCCACTTCCGCCATGTCGCGGCCGGCCCCGTCGCGGACTCTCAGCCGTTTGGGCTGGAGCGTGTCCCCACGACAGGGAAACAGCACCATCGCGTGAGAAACCCCGCCGGATCCTGCGCCCCCGTACGCCCGGGCGTAGAGGAAGCTCTGGTAGACGTCGGCCGGGGATACCCTGCGGTCGTCGTACGCCTTGTACTTGGCGTCGATGCTGAGCCGCGTTCCGGACGCCGTCTCCGCCAGCAGGTCGGGGATGACGCGCGCATACGGCACCCCCCGGTCTGCATCCCAGATCAGCCGGTCCTGCCGCTGCCGGTGGACCCTGACCCCGTGCCCGGCGAGCACGCGTTCCACCACGTGCGACGCGAACCGCTCGAAGAGCGCGTTCATGTCCAGCAGAAAGGCAAAGCCGCGGTGCTCCCCCGCGCGCAGCAGCTCTCGTATTCCCATCGACTCCAGGAGCAGGCACGCCAGCGTATGCGCCGGCCGGCAATGCTCGTTCAGGCGGTGATAGTCGTCGTCCGCAGGAAATCTCCACTGCGGCGGCGGGGCGGGACTGACCTCGGCAAAGAGGGTGCGCAGCCGCAGCAGGTGGGACCGTGCCTCGGGATGCCGCACCCGCGGCGCCACCTGCGCCAGTGCCAGCGAGAGCAGCTGGTTCTCCCAGATGTCGGATTCGCGTTCCTCGTACCGGCAGATCACCCGGTCCACGCGTCCGAACCGCTCCAGCACCTGCCGGTCAGCAAGGATCCGCCCGCGCACGACGGGAAGCGCATCCTCCCGCTCCACGTAGTCGGAGAGCAGGCCCGACCTGACCACGGATTCGCACTCGCGCGCAAAGAGCATCGCCAGCAGGTCCAGCAGCGTGGCGCCGGACGCATGCAGGGTTCGCGTTCCGGGGAGGGCGCGGAGCGAACCGAGACCGGCGGTGGCGTGGACCATGGCCGCCACGCCCGGATCGCCGCCGGAGAGCTTGGGCACCACCCGCAGCTCCCACTCCTCGAAGCGGAGCACGCCCACCCACGAGCGCGTCTCCACCCGGACTCCGTTCCTCGTCTCCAGGATCGCCAGCCGCTCTGTCGCGTTCACCGCGTCCGCCAGCCGGCGGTCGCGGGGAGTGAGCGTCACGCCGGGAACCTCTTCCGCCGTCCACTCGGCCAGGATGGTCTGGCGGTGGGCGACGCGGTGCTCACTCCGCCGCACGGGAGCTCCCGAAGACCTCCGCGAGCGCGGCGACCAGCGCGGACGGATCGGCCAGGAGCGCTTCGTCGAGCTCCTGCGCGTCGGGGTCCACCAGCCGGTCTCCCAGGTACTCCGCCAGGCGGGAGTAGTCGTCGTAGCAGTACTCCTGCAGCAGGGGCAGGATCTCGTGGCGAAAACGGCGCGCGAACTCGGCGGGTTCGTCCACCGCCCGGCCGTCCACGAGCAGGTAGGAGTGCCCCACCTGCTTCTCCCGCCCTTCGTGTTTGATGATCCGGCGGTTGAGCCCGCCCAGGAAGTCGTCCAGGGCCAGCCCCTCGATGGTGGCGCCGCGGAGCAGCGTGTCGTCGGGCATCAGCTCGAGGAAGGCGAAGCGGCGGCGGAGGGCGGCGTCCAGCAGCTTGATGCTGCGGTCCGCCGTGTTCATGGTGCCCAGCACCTGCACGTTGTCGGGAACCGAGAAAGACTCCTTGCTCTGCGGAAGCGTCACCACCAGGCCGCGCTTGTCCTTCTCCAGCAGCGTGATCAGCTCGCCCAGCACCCGGGCCACGTTGGCGCGGTTGATCTCGTCGATCAGCACCAGGTAGGTGCGGTCGCGATTGGCCTGCGCCTCGCGGCACACCCGCTTGAACACCCCGTCCTCCAGCCGCAGCACCAGCGAGCCTTCGCCGGTGTCCACGGGGCGGAATCCCTCGACGAAGTCCTCGTAGCTGTAGGAGGGATGAAAGGTGACCCGGGTCAGGGCACCGATGGTCTCCTCGGCTTCCAGGTGCGGCCGCAGCGACGGGTCGCGCTCGGCCAGGAGGGAGAGCAGGTGGCTGGCCTCGTCCTCGGTCAGCGCGAAGAGCGTTCCCTGGTTGCGGAACCGCATGGGCTCGCACCGCCTGAGGACCGGGTCCGCCGCCATTTCGTCGTATGCGGGGCCGTTCTGGACGTCGGCCACCCACTCGAGCTCGATGCGCGGACCGTCCTCCGCCGTATGCAGCCCCTGTTGGACCCGGGCCAGCGCCACGATGCGCCGGTCCGGGGCCGCCTGGTACCCCACGACCAGGTCGCCCTTTTGCACGAGCGGATAGTTGCGCCGGATACGGCCGTACCGGTAGTCGACGGTGCGCTCGCGGCGCAGCTCGTCCCAGGCCCACTGGGCGGGGTTGGCCACCACCCACCACACCCGCCGCGCCACCTGGGCCGTGGTCAGGCGACGCTCCTCGGCGGCGAACCGCCGCGCATCCGCGATCACCGCCTCCGCGTCCTGGCGGCCCTCCGCGCGCAACAGGCTCCACACCGCGAAGCGTCGCGCCTGGTACGACTTGCCGGTCCCGGGCGGGCCGTAGAGGATCGCCTGCCCCTTGCGGTCCAGCGCTTCCTGCAACTCGGTGAAGAGGGGAGGCGGCGGAATGGGATCCCCGTTCCCGATCGGTCCACCGCCAGGCTCGGCGATCATCCGCGCGTACTGCTCGGGCGGGATCGGCGCGACCGTGACCAGCGCCCACCGCTTCTCCGGCGGGATCTTCCTGCCCGTTCCTTCCTTCCAATCCACCCGTACGGTGTGCCTGTACCGCTCCCGGTCGCCGTCCCAGACATATCCGGGCTCCACCACCTCGCCGACGCTCAGGATCTCGCCGGTGCCCCGGTTCGCCACCACCAGGTCTCCGGGCTCCAGCTCGCGGAGGGTCCAGACCTCGTTCGCCTTTTTGGTGATGGTGGGCTGGTACCCGTTGTACTCATCCGCGAACACCTCGCGGAAGCGCTCTCGGAACTCGGCCTTGCTCCCGAACTGCGCCAGGTCGCCCACCTCGTCCCACCCCACGCAGATCATTCCGTTCGCACGGCACTCGTCCCAGAACTCCGCGTCGTGGCCCGGGGCGATCTTGACGATGCGCCTGGCCTGGCGCGGGTCCGCCCAGGCGTACGCCAGCCGGGTCAGCTCGGTCGTCGACCACCCGGCGAGCTCCGGCCGCTGGCGGAAGGCCTCGAGGAGCGCCCGGTTCAGCCGGACGGTGTCGTACGACGAGCCTTCGCCCTCCGGCCGCTCCATCAGCCGCAGGAAGTGACGCAGGTGATCGCGGGAGTAGATGGGAAGGAGTTCCTCCCGAAAGTAGACGTGCAGGGTCTTGGTCCGGAGCGAAGGCGCGCCATGCAGCTCCGCGATGCCGTCGATCTCGTCCCAGCGGCCGGCGGCGGCGAGCGCGAAGGCCTTGAGGAACCCGCCCCGCACGGCGACCCATGCTTCTTCCACGCTGCCGTACGCGTCGGGATGGTGCCACCGGCCGTCGCTGCCGAAATAGATCAGGTGCTTGTTGGCCTGCCCCCCGCGCATGCTGCCCAGCTCACGGGCTCCGAACTCGATCCACCAGCAATACGTCTCCTTGGGCGTGGTCGGGTCGCCGAGCGCATACTCGTCCAGCGTCATGACCGGCCAGTGGTCCAGTGGAAAGCGCTGGAGGATCTGCTCTCGCTGGCGCTCGCCCTTCTCGATGAACTCGCGGAACGACTCGCGCGGATGCTGCGCAATGGCTTCCTGAAGCGTGATCATGATCGCGTGGAGGAAACGTGAAACCGGTGCACCGGCAACCGGAGGGGTTCAGGTCCGGGGGCCGCGCAAGGCTCATTGTGCATGGGTTCCCCGTCTCAGCGCCTTCACCTCCGCCACCAGCTCCTTGATGGTCCTCTTCGCGTCGCCGAAGAGCATGGCGGTGCAGGGGTGGTAGAAGAGCTCGTTCTCCACGCCGCTGCACCCCGCGGCCAGGCTGCGCTCGAGGACGACCACGCTCTTCGCGTGGTCCGCGTTCAGGATCGGGATCAGTACAGGTCCCGCACCTGCGCTCCACGATAGTACGCGCCCAGGATCGTGCGGTAGTCCTGCCCGGCAAGCGAGCGCCCGATCGCGCCGAACTGGCACATTCCCACCCCGTGCCCCCACCCCGCGCCGCGCGCGGTGACCTCCACGATCTTTCCCGCCCCGTCGCGCCGAAGGGCCAGGTCGAAGCGCGCGCTGTGGAGCGGAGCGCCCTCCGGCCCGCGCAGCACCCAGCGCAGCGCGTCGTGGCGAACGGTGAAGCGTCCGCCGTCGGCCACGATCTGGAGCGCCCCCACCCGGCCGGACCGGGTGCGCCGGAGAACGCGCACGTCGTGCACCGCGCCCAGGGGCGCCCCGCCGGGGAGCGAGTCGCGCAGCGTCTCCGCGAGCACCTCCTGCAGCTGACCGCCCGTCCAGCGCACGGTCCAGCGAAAACGGCTGGAACGAAGGTCGTACGCCGCCCGCGTACGGGGGTCCACGTCGTCCAGCGGGCTCAGGTACGGGCGCGGAAGGCGGCCCCATGCCTCGTCGGGGCCGACCGTGCGGCCCGCGCAGGTGGAGTGGTAGAACGCCTCGATGGGCCGCCCGTCGTGCACCAGCACCTCGCCGGCGGTTTCGCGCACGGCCTCCGTGGCCGCCGCACGCTCGGCGCCGGCGCCGCCGTACACCTGGTCGCGCACCCCGTCGCGAAGGTGAAAGCCGGACCCGGCGGGTGCGGCCAGGCGGCCGACCGCGTAGGTGCGCGCCGCGACCGCCTGCGCCCGCAGCGCGGCGCCCGCGCCCCGGCCCACCGGCCCCATCTCCACCGGCACCACGCCGCGCAGGTACGCTTCCAGCGGCACCCGGTTCACGGCGGCCAGCCGCCCGGGCCCCACCGCCCGCAGCTCCACCACCCCGCGATAGCGCCTCCCTCCCACCGCGACCAGGCCCCCACCGGCCGCGCGCACCTCCAGCGGCCCCGGGTGCCGGGCCGCCGCACGCCCGGGACGGGCGATGACGACCCGCCCCCGCTCCACGCGCGCACGCACGCGCTCGCCGGCCGCCAGGCGCAGCAGCACACGGCTCCCCGCCCTCACCGCCGCGCCCGCCGTGGAGGAGATCTCGACCTGCGCCGTGTCCACGGACAGTTCCACGCGCAGGGTGGGCTCACGGCGCGGAAGCACACCGTCCGGCGCCCCGCACCCGGCACCGAGAAGCCCGCAGGCGGCGGCCGCCAGGGCGCGCCGGGCCCGGACGGCCGCGGCCACGGAACCCACCTAGCGCGCGGGACGCGCGGCCACGCAGCGCGCCCCGAGCGAGTCGACGGCCTGCGCCGTGGGAAAGAGCGCCTGCGAGGCGCGGAGGTACGGAAGCGCCTCGTCGCACCGGCGCTGCCGGACCAGCGCCTCGGCCAGGAGCATGTGCGCCCGGTAGTCCCCCGGGTTCACCCGGGTGGCCCGCGCCAGCGCCTCCAGGTCCAGCCCGGTGCCGTACAGGTGCCCGGCCCACGCCTGGCGGGCGCCGTACCCGACCGTGAGGATCCCCGCCAGCGCGGCGGCCGCCAGCGCGGCGCGGCGCCGGACCGGGCCCAGCGCGACCGTGCGGGACCGCACCGCCGGGGGAAGGAGCGCGCCGGCCAGCAGAAAGAAGAGGAAGGAAGCCGTCGGGGTCAGCAGGACGGGATCCACCGAGCCCACCACGGCCAGCCCGGCCAGCGCCGCCAGGAGCGCCGCCCCGCGGAACACCGCCTCCGGATCGTCTTCACGACGCAGGACGCGAATCGCGGCGAGCGCGGCCGCGACGCAGGCCAGGAGAAGAAAGCCCAGGGCGGGGCCCCCCCGCTCGGCGGCGATCCCCAGCCAGTCGCCCTGCGGCAGGCGCCCCGTGGGCATGGGCGAGCGGGGCTCGTACGAGGGGTCGCCGGGGCTGGCGTAGCGGGGATACGCCACCGCCCAGTTTCCCGGCCCCACGCCCAGCAGGGGGTGATCTCCGGCCATCCGCAGCGTGTTGGCGTACTGGATCACCCGCCCCCGGCCGCTCCCGTACTCCACGTTCACGATCCCCCGCAGCGTGTCGCCGTACGGCGTCTGGGACGCCCACTGCAGCCGGTTGGGGAGGGTGACGGCCGCCCCGCATCCCAGCAGCGCCGCCAGCGCCAGCAGCCCCGCGCGATCCACCGACCAGCGCCCGCGCAGGTGCCGGCGCGCCACCAGCAGCGCGGCCGTCCCCGCCACCGCCACCGCCATCACGCCCAGCCACGCGCCGCGGGTGCGGGAAAGCGCCAGCGCCGCGGCCACCACCGCCAGCGCCGCCATCCACCCCGCGAACCGCGGCCGCGTGGGGGCACGGCCGGCGTGCAGCAGGAGGGCGGGAAGGGCCAGCACCAGCAGGTGCGCCATCTGGTTGCGGTTGCCCAGCGTTCCTCCGGGGGCGCGGTTGACGAGGGACAGCTCGCCCACCAGGCCGTACGCCTCCAGCAGCGCCGTCGCCGCCACCGCCACCGCGGCCAGCGCGGCGAAGCGGGACAGCACATCTCCCCACCCGTCGCGGGCCAGGGCCCGGGCCGCCCAGAACACCGCCGCCCCGGAGACGGTGAGCGCCAGCGCGCGCGCCGCGAACCAGCCGCTGGACGCGCCCAGGGCCGAGGCGGCGCTCAGCGCCACGAACGCCGCCAGGAAGAGGTCCGTGCGGTCCACGACCAGGGCACGCACCCGGGCCAGGCACATCACCACCGCGCCCGCCGCGAACAGGTGCATCACCAGCTCCGCCGGAAAGGCGTGCGCGTCGGCGAACAGGAGCTCGCCGGGCATGTAGGCCAGGGCCGAGGCAAGCAGCCCGAAGCGGAGGAAGTCGAGGGCGTAGCCGTCCGTGCTCCCCGGGACCGGGGCCGTCGTCGTGCTCATGGGATCTCTCCGTGGATCGTCCGTCGTTCGCTCGCGATCTCCTGCTCCAGCCCGCACCCGGCGCCCACTGCCCGCGCGGGG
>DATAAG010000488.1:0-3627 GCA_036260235.1 Longimicrobium sp. | reverse complement strand
GGCGACGCGGTGCGGACGCTGGTGCTGGCGCCCGGGTTCGCCGACACCAAGCGCCGCGCCCTGGAGGCGCGGCGGCTGGCGGCCACGGCGCTGCTGGACGCGCCGGGGCCGGCGCTGCCGTGGGGCGGCCGGGTCACGGCGGGGGTGGAGGGCTCCGCCACGCGGATGGAGTCCCGCTACTTCGCGCTGCTGACGGGCGGCCCCGACGCGTACGCCGCCGCCCCCGCGCCGGGCCGCGGCACTCCCGACGAGGCGGGGACCGGGACGCGCCACGCGGCCGCGGCCTTCGTCCGCTGGGAGCTGCACCCCTCCGCGCGCGTCCGGCTCTCGCTGGGCGGCAGGCTGGACTGGCTGCGCGACGCGTGGGCGCCGCGTGCACCGTCGGACCCCGCGACGGCGGCGGAGGCGGAGCACACGGCGCTCTCGCCGCGCGCGGGGGTGAACGTGCAGTACGCGCGCGGCGCGGGGCACGAGGGCTGGGCGTACGCCAGCGTGGGCCGCTCGTTCAAGGCGGCGACCCCGGACCAGCTCTTCGACCGCCGCACCATCCCCGTTCCCTTCGAGCCGTTCCGCCTCACCGTCAGCAACCCGGAGCTCCGGCCGCAGTACGGCACGGGGTGGGAAGCGGGGGCCCGGCACCGCGTCGCCCTCTCGCCCGGCGCCGAGGCGAGCCTCTCGCTGGCCGCCTACCAGGTGGAGATGCGCGACGAGCTGGACTTCGACGTGGAGCGCTTTCGCTACGTGAACCTGGGCCGCAGCCGCCACCGCGGGGTGGAGGCGGGGGTGGACGTGGCGGGGGGCCGCTGGGCCGGCTTCGCCGCCCTCTCGGTGCAGCGCGCGGAGCAGCGGCGGGGCGAGCACGCCGGCCGCGCGCTGAAGGCGATCCCGGCCCACACGGCGGCCGCCGGAGTGGACGCGCCGCTCCCGGCCGGCGCGGCCCTGGCGGTGACGGCGACCCGCGCGTGGCGCGCGTGGCTGGACGACGCCAACACGCTGCGGCTCCCCGGCTGGACGCGCGTGGACGCGCGGGTGACGGTCCCGGCGGGGCGCGCGCGGGTGTGGGTGGAGGCGTTCAACCTGCTGGGGCGCGCGTACAGCGTGACCGGGTACCCTGACAGCGCCGATCCGTCCGTGGTCTACTACTTTCCCGCCGCCGGGCGCACGCTGCAGGTGGGGGTGAGCACCGGCAGCTGAGGTCGGGCCCGGGCTTTTCCGCCGTCGCCCCGGCCGGAGCGGGCCGATGGCGCAGGTCGGTTCAGGACATTGCATTCGCCGCGGTTCGCGCGGCCGTCATGAGATTTCCGTCGTTCATCCTGCCACCTTTCTGAACGGAGGCGCCCGTGAGCTACCTGGACCTGCCACGCTTCCACCTGTTCGGCACCTTCTGCGCCACTCCGTCCACCATCAACAACGTCATTCAGAACTACAACCCCGACACGCCTTTCATCGACAGCATGGGGCCGGAGCCCGGGGCCCGGGGGTGGAACCCCTCGGGGCGGGCGCTCTTCAAGGTGGACGTGACCGTGCAGACGGTCACCGGAGCCGACGGAAAGCCGGTCGCCTCGGGCGACGCGCTGATCGGTGCCACGCTCGTCAGCATCCCGAATCCCAACCACGCCAAGATCGTGGATCTGGACCCCCATCAGCAGAACGTCAGCCAGGTGTTCGGGCTGACGGTGCAGCTCATCGCGGCTGACGGGACGGCGCTGTTCACCGGGAGCGTGGCCCCGTGCGCGCTCGCCGAGCTGTGGACCCGCACCGCGGGCCAGCGGCCGTCCATCACCACCGCTGCGGCGATGTACCAGACGATCATCCAGGTGACCCGGTGGGGCGCGATCAAGGGCTCGAAAGTTCTGCGGGCGCTCCAGAAGCAGGCGGGCAACACGCTCTCCATCAGGTGGAACCTGGACGGGTTCAACGGGAACCCGCAGGACCCCGGCTTCGGGCTCGGGCGCATGACGGCCACCGTGGGCCCCGCGTACGCGGGCGAGCCCCTGCACTTTCTGGCGGCGCGGCGCCTCGCGACTCCGCCCGGGGCTCCGCCGCCCACGCGCCATCTCTGGTTCGCGCCGTTCAGGGTGGACTCCGGGCGGAGCACGCTCGTGCTGGACCTGGGCAACTCGGTCGCCACCACCACCCCGGGCGGCCCGTTCACCCTGCGGACGCTTCCCGTGTCCGTGAACGTCTACGGGGACGCGGCCGAGGTGGGCCGGGTGGAGTACACGCTGGAGAGCTACCAGGTGTCCGCCGGAGTGTTCGAGCTCCCCATCCCCAACTCGCAGCTGCATGCCGTGGAGACGCAGCCTCTGGGGATCACGGTGGACGCCGGTGACCTGACCACCTATCCGCTCCTGGAGGCCCAGGACGGCACCCTGATTGGCGCGGACCTGTCCTTTCTGCGCCTGAACCCCGGGGAGAGGGCGACCGTCACGTTCTACGCGACGCGGTTCGGGCGTCGGTACGCCCGCTGCCCGGTGGATCTCTCCCTGTGTCCCCAGGGCGGGAATCTGGGGAACGACCCGCCGGGCGGGCTGAGCTGGACCCCGGCCACCCCCAAGACGGGCAGGGACGGCACCGTCACCGTCACCTTCAAGGGGGGGAGCACGGCGCCAAAGGCCGCCTGGCGGGCGCAGAACGACATCGACGGGCAGGTCTACTTCGTCTCCGGCAGCTGGTTTCCCACCATTCTCAGCAACGATGGCGTCGTGCCCGTGAGCGCCCTGGTGTTCGACAAGTACAAGCCCAGGTCGAACCCGCCCACCTGGTGGGGCGACATCCAGCCCATCATGTACCAGTACGCCCGCCTGTACCCGGGGATGCGCCAGATCCTGGACATCGCCGACTACGGCACGCTCCAGCAGGTCATTCACGACGGAAAGACCGGCGCGCAGCTGGTGCTGGAGGCGATGCAGCTTCCCATCGAGCACCCCCACCACATGCCGGTGACCCGCGACCTCTCGGCGGCCAAGCTGAAGGCGTACGCGGCCTGGGTGAAGGCTGGGTGCCCGGAGGGGACACGCCCCCTGACGGCGGCGGGCGTGCCGGCGGAGGAGGTCGCCGTCGCGGCCGGACCCCGGCACGGCCCGGGCTCGGATTCCATCAAGTCAACTCTATGATCCCGCGGGACGAGTCACGACGTCCGCATCCCTTTTCACGCGGCAAGGAGATTCTACCACGAGACGATCCTTATACCAGATCCGGAAAAACACCTGTCATTCTGAGCGAGCGCCCGCACCGAATCCACGGATGAGCACGCAGCGTGTGGCGCGACCGAAGAATCTCCCGCCTCTCGCACCGAGCCCCGCCCCGGGACGTAGTCCGGGGGAACTCACCGTGACCGTGAGGTCCTGCCGCCCAGCATAGAGATTCTTCGGTCGGCGCGGAGGCCCGTGAGCGGTCCGCAAGATCCGTCGGGCGCCTTCCCTCCTAAGAAATTCGCCTCGGCAGGAGTTCGCCGGATCCTCGTAACAGACCGAATTTCTGACATGATGGAAGGCGCCCCGCGTCTACAGGCGCTGAATGGAAAGGTCCGGTGTGAGCCGCCGCGCCCCCTCCGGGCTCGCATGACTCGCCCACCTCCCCCAAAAACCCCTGGGGGAGGTTGATGGGGACGAGAGATTCGTGCGA
>DATAAG010000487.1:0-17098 GCA_036260235.1 Longimicrobium sp. | reverse complement strand
CGGCCGTGTCACGGCCCTCGCCGCAGCAGCACCTATATAGAGACGTGTAGCGCGGGCGCATCCTGTGCCCTCCACGCGAGGGAGATCCGGTGGAGGGGAGAGAGGGATGCCACGCCGGCGCCAGACGCGTCGCAGTTGGGGGCCGCCGCGCCTTGCACCCTGCAAGAAGTCATGCAAGATCGCCCGGCCAAAACGCGCCCCAGCCGCGGCGGCAATCTTACAAACACCTATCCTGCAACAACTTGCAAATTGCGCGGCGGATGGTACACCCGTTGCCCTTACCCGGCGCCGGACAGCACGACGACACGGTGCTGGCAGTACCGACCATCCAACCCACCCAAGGGAGCACACCAATGCGCAACCTCCGCAACCGCAAGGGCTTCACGCTCATCGAGCTCATGATCGTGGTCGTGATCATCGGCATTCTGGCCGCCATCGCGATCCCGAAGTTCAACAACGCCTCGGCCCGCGCCAAGGAGAAGGAGGCGGACGGCATCCTGAGCCAGATCTACCGCCTGCAGGAGACCTACGCGGCTGAGAACAACGGTGCCGCCGCGGCCTCGTTCACGGACCTGGAGACGGTCGGCTGGCAGGCTCCCGCGGCCGGCGCCCTGAAGCACTACACGCTTCCCGGGACCCCGGCGATCCCGGCCACGATGACGGCCACCGGGACGGGCTACAACAACCGCACCATCTGCCCCGACGGCAGCCTGAACAGCACCGGCACCTGCTAATCGCAGCGGCCGTAGAAAACGGGAGTCGGAGCGCCTCCGGCTCCCGTTTTCCATTCCCCTGACCGGACCCTCTTCAGCCCCTTCCTTCCATGAACGCCAAGCGCGGCTTCACCCTGGTGGAACTGATGATCGTGGTGGTGATCATCGGAATTCTGGCGGCCATCGCCATCCCGCGCTACAACGTCACCACGCACAAGAGCAAGGAGAAGGAAGCCGACATGTTCCTGGCGCAGGTCTTCCGCATGCAGGAAGTCTACAGGAACGAGCACGGCAACTTCGCCACCTCGGCGTCGGACCTGCAGACGGTGGGCTTCCGCAGCCCCACGGGGTTCAGGTACTACAGCTGGAGCGGAAGCGTGACCCTTCCCCTCTGCCTTTCGCCAACGGGGCCGTGGAAGGAGCGCAAGGTGCTCCTCACCGGCGAGATCGTCAGCCCCTGCTGATCCATCCCGCTGCCGGACACCGCCGCGGAAGCACGGGGGAGCCTTCCGGATCCGCGGACCCGCGAGCCACACCGGACGCACGACCACGCCGCCGCACCCGCCGGGACGGACCCCGGCCGGACGCGCCGGCTTTCGCGTGTGTGGCGGTCGGCGGCTGAGCCCGGGCCTCGCTGCCGCGGCGGCGGAGCCGGGGACGCAGCGGGCGGATGCCCGGATCCCCGCACGCCGGCGGGCGGATGACCATGCCTCCACTGGCGCGGCGCTTTATCTTTATGGTCTCCGCGGCCGTCCCGGGGACGCTGCCGCGCGACGCGGCGAATCCCGCTCCGGCGTGCCGCGGTCCGCAGAACGATCGCCGAACGGATCATCCACCCGTCCCATGACCACCGACGCAGCGCGAACGGCCCCCGGCGTGTCTTCCGATGCACCCGCGTTCACCTACTCCGGCGAGGAGCTGGACGCGATGGCCGCGGCGCGCAACTACTACCGGTGGATCGCGGGGCGATTCTCCCCGTTCCTGGGGCGGCGGGTGGTGGAGGCGGGCGCCGGGATCGGCACCTTCGCGGAGCACCTGCTTCGGGCGGCGCCGCACGCGGAGCTCACGCTGGTGGAGCCGGCGTCCAACAACTACCCCCACCTGCGCGCGCGCTTCGCGGACCATCCGCGGGTACGGACGCGCCAGGGCTACCTGGAGGATGCGGGCGAGGCGGGGAGCGCGGACGCGGTGGTGGCGGTGAACGTGATGGAGCACGTGCACGACGACGCGGCGTTCCTGCGCGCGGCACACCGGCTGCTGTCGCCCGGCGGGCACCTGCTGCTGTTCGTCCCCGCGCTGCCGGCCATCTACGGCACGCTGGACGAGGCGTTCGAGCACGTGCGCCGCTACACGCGCCCGGCGCTCACCGATCGGCTGCGGGAGGCGGGCTTCGATCCCCTGCGGGTGCGGTACACCAACCTGCCGGGGGTGGCGGCGTGGTGGCTGAGCGGGCGGGTGCTGCGGCGGCGCACGGTGAGCGCGCGGGACGCGGCGCTGTACGACCGCTGGGTGATTCCCTGGGTGGCGGCGCTGGAGCGGGTGTGGGCGCCGCCGCTGGGACAGAGCCTGATCGCGGCGGCGCGGAAGAACGAAGGCGAATGACGACGATGCACGATTCAGGAGCGGGGATCCGGCTGTCCGTCATCATGCCGGTCTACAACGAGGCGGCGACCATCGCGGAGTCCGCGCGGCGGGTGCGGGCGGTGCCGCTGGAGATGGAGCTGATCTGCGTGGACGACGGCAGCACCGACGGCACGCTGGAGCAGCTGCGCGCGCTGGAGGCCGAGGGCGTGGTGGACACGCTGCTGACGCACGCGCGCAACCGCGGCAAGGGCGCGGCGGTGCGCACCGGCATTCGCGCGGCCACGGGCGACGTGATCGTCATCCAGGACGCGGACCTGGAGTACGACCCGTTCGAGCTGCCGCGGCTGCTGGAGCCCATCGCCGACGGGCGCGCGGACGCCGTCTTCGGCAGCCGCTTCCTGGGCGGGCCCCACCGGGTGCTGTACTTCTGGCACCGGCTGGGGAACGGGATGCTCACCCTTCTGTCGAACATGTTCACGGACCTGAACCTGACCGACATGGAGACGTGCTACAAGATGGTGCGCGCGGACCTGCTGAAGAGCCTGCCGCTGCGCACCCGCCGCTTCGGCATCGAGCCGGAGCTCACGGCGCGGCTGGCGCAGGCGCGGGCCCGCATCTACGAGGTGCCCATCAGCTACGCGGGCCGCACCTACGCCGAGGGGAAGAAGATCGGCTGGCGCGACGGCGTGGCGGCAATGTGGCACATCGTGCGGGCCAACGTGTTCGGGCCGCCGGTGCCGAGGTATGCGCCGGGGGTGAAGGCGGTGGTGCGGGAGACGGTGGGGAACAGGGAGTAGGAACGGCGAGGGGAAAGGTTACAGGTTACAGGGGACAGGTTACAGGGGACAGGTTAACAGGTTACAGTCTGCGAGTCGGAACGTCGCAGGGGGGCGTGTCCCGATGGGACGCCGACTTGGCCCTGTGCTCCTCCCCCGAGCGTGCACGCCGGCCCCTTCCGCGGGGTCGGCGGTTTTGTGGATGCGCCCGATCCGTCGGGAACAGGTGGATTGCGCGCGGGACGTCCCCGTTGTAACGATACGACATCATCCTCCCATCGTCATCGCCCGGGGACGCTCTTCCCCACCCCGGGCCGCACCGCATCCCGTATCTTCATGCCCGTCGCGCACTTTCTCGGCTCCGCGGACCCCGCTCGCTGGCCGCGCCTTGCCCTGCAGGGGCTGGGGGCGGCGGCGGCAATGCTGGTGCGGGCGGACGGGGAGGCCGGCGCGGGCGCGCCGGAGTTGCACCGCGCGCTGCGCACGGCGCTGCGGCAGGCCCAGGCGACGGGCGCGGAGCAGGCCGCGGACGGCTTTCTGGCCGCGCCCCTGCGCAACGCCCGGGGGACGGCAGTGGGCGCGCTGGGGGTGGCGGCGCCGGGGCGCGCGTGGACGCCGGAAGACGCGGCGATGCTGCGCGACCTGGCGGCGGGGGCGGCGGCGGAGGCCGTGGCGCTGGAGGCGGTGGAGGCGCTGCGCGACAGCGAGGAGCGCTTTCGCGCCATCTTCGCCCGCGCGGCCATCGGCGTGCTGGTGGTGGACATGGAGGGGCGCATCCTGCAGACCAACCGCGCCTTTCGCCGCATGGTGCGGCTGAACGCGCGCGAGCTGCGGCGGATGCACTTCTACGAGCTCAACCATCCCGACGACAACGCCGCCAACCTCCCCCTCTTTCGCGACATGGTGGAGGGCCGGCGCGAGGCGTACCAGATGGAGAAGCGCTACCGCCTGCGCGACGGCGAGGTCGTCTGGGTGCACCTGGCCACCTCCGTGGTGCGCGACCGCGAGGGGCGCCCGCGCTTCTGCGTGGCGATGGTGGAGAACATCACCGAGCGCAAGGCGATGGAGGCGCGCCTGCGCCACGACGCCCACCACGACGCGCTGACGGAACTGCCCAACCGCACCCTGCTGCACCAGCGCCTGGACGAGGCGGTGCGGCGCGGCCCGGCGGCGCCGCCCTTCGCCGTGCTCTTCCTGGACCTGGACCGCTTCAAGGTGGTGAACGACTCGCTGGGCCACTTGGCCGGCGACGAGCTGCTGCGCGCCGTGGCCGCCCGCCTGCGCGGCTGCGCCCGCCCCGGCGACATGGTGGCCCGCTTTGGCGGCGACGAGTTCGTGCTGGTGCTGGAGGGGGTGGGCGACGAGGCGGAGGCGGCGCGGCGGGCGGACGAGATCCAGGGCGCCCTGGCCGCGCCGGTGGACGTGGGCGATTACGAGGTGTTCACCAGCGCCAGCATCGGCATCACGCTGGCGGGGGCCGACGCGGCGCGGCGGCCGGAGCACCTGCTGCGCGACGCGGACGCGGCCATGTACCGCGCCCGGGCGCTGGGCGCGGCGCGGCACGCCGTCTTCGACCGCAGCATGCACAGCGAGGCGCTGCGCCGCCTGCAACTGGAGACGGAGCTGCGCCGGGCCGTGGACCGCGGCGAGTTCCGCGTCGTCTACCAGCCCGTGGTGGAGCTGGAGACGGGACGCACCCGCGGGTGGGAGGCGCTGGTGCGGTGGGACCATCCCGAGCGCGGCTGGGTGGGGCCGGACGAGTTCATCGGCGCGGCGGAGGACACGGGGCTCATCGTCCCCCTGGGCCGCTGGGTGCTGGGCGAGGCGTGCCGGCAGCTGCGCGCCTGGCAGAACGGCGGGTCACGGGCGGAGCCGCTGTTCGTCTGCGTGAACCTGAGCGCGCGACAGTTCGTGGACCCGTGGCTGACGGCGGAGGTGGAGGCGGCGGTGACGGAGGCCGGGCTGCCGCCGGGAAGCCTGAAGCTGGAGCTCACCGAGAGCACGGTGATGCGCGACCCGCAGGCCGCGGCGGCGCTGCTGCGGCGGCTGCGGGCGCTGGGGATCCAGATCTACCTGGACGACTTCGGCACGGGGTACTCGTCGCTCAGCCACCTGCACCAGCTGCCGCTGGACGGTCTGAAGATCGACCGCTCCTTCGTGCGCGGCGCGGTGGACACGGCCGTGGTGCAGACCATCCTCACGCTGGCGCACAGCCTGGGCGTGGTCGTGGTGGCGGAGGGGATCGAGGAAGCCGGCCAGCTCGCGGCCCTGCGCGCGATGGGCTGCCGCCTGGGCCAGGGATTTCTCTTTTCGCGCCCGCTGGAGCCCGCGGCAGTGGCTGAACTGCAGGGAATAGGGAATAGGGAATAGGGAATAGGGAACTGCGAGGGTACAGGGGACAGGTTACAGGGGACAGCCTGCAACGGCACGGCGCCCCCTGTAATCTGTAACCTGTAACCTGTAACCTGTCCCCTGTCCCCCAGGCGGATCGCGATGCGGTCCGCCTGTTCGCGTTCACTGCAGGTACGGCAGCGGGCTCACGGGGCAGAACTGCGGGGAGGCGTTCATCAGGTCGCGCAGGGGGACCAGGTGCCCGGAGCCCACCAGGAGGAGGACGCGCCGCGTCCCGGGGCGGGTGACGCGGTACAGGTTCTGGATCATCCGCAGGTTGCGCTCGTACCAGCGGCCCAGCGCCTGCGCGCCGCCGTAGTTGTCACCCTCCACCGCGGGGAGAAAGATCTCCCACTGCCAGCGCTCCGACTGGCCCAGCGCCGGCGGAGAGTTGGTACGGCGCAGGTTCTCGATGACGGTGCGCTCGCGCACCAGCGGGGCCTCGGCGTCGGCGAGTCGCTGCGCGGCGGCGGTCACGGAGTCTCCCACGCGCTGGAACTCCGGGCGGCGGTTCCACAGGGCGTCGATGGAGTCGTTCCACATCCGCATCTGGTAGTCGATGGGATAGACGGCCTCGTGGCCCAGGTCGCGGGCCAGCCGCATCCCGATCTGCACCACCTCGTTGCGGTTCTGCAGGGTGCCGGCGCGAAAGCGGGCGTACCAGTCGCGCACCGTCGCCGAGTCGCCGGGCTGGAACTCCACGGCGATCTGTTCGGGGCGGAACTCCGCCAGCCGCGCGGCGAGCGCCGCCAGCTCCGCCTGCCGCCGCGGCGCCAGCACGTCGTCCACCTCCTGCCGCACGCCGTCCTGCCCCGGGTTGGCCATGTGGTAGGTGCCCAGCAGCATCACCTGCACCTCGCCCTCCTCGCACTGCGCTGGAAACCCGGGCACAGGCGCGGGAACCGCGGCCCGCGGATTTCCCGCGCAGGCGGCGAGCAGCGCAACCGTGGCGACAGGGAGGCGGATGCGGCGGAGCGAGCGTGTCATCGTAAAACGTCCTGAGAGAGGATCGGGGCACGATCCGGCCGTGGAACCGGCCACCAGCACCGGACAGTAGATTCCCCGGCCCGCGCCATGGTTTATTCCGCACACAGGCGTTCGCCGTCTCCTCGCATGACAGCTCGCGCAGGCCGCAGCACGGACCGCAGACTGTAACCTGTAACCTGTAACCTATCCCCAGTAACCTCGTCGTTCCTATTCCCTATTCCCTCCCCTCGTATTCCACAAAAAACTCGGCATTCTCATGCAGCCGCAGCCGCACCAGCCGCGCGGGGGCCAGGCGCGGGGCCAGCCGACGCCAGAGCAGGAGCAGGATGTTCTCCGTGGTGGGGATCAGCCCGCCGGGGGCGAACTCCGGCACGGCGAAGTTGAGGTGCTGGTGGTCCAGGGGCGCCGTCACCTCGCCCCGCAGCACGCCGTCCAGCATCCCCAGGTCCACCGAAAAGCCCGTCACCGGATCCACCTCGCCCTCCACCGTGACCTCCAGCAGGTAGTCGTGCCCGTGGCCGTGCGGGTTGGCGCAGGGGCCGAACACCTCCCGGTTGCGCTCGTCGCTCCAGTCCGGGCGGTGGTAGCGGTGCGCCGCGCTGAAGCGCACGCGGCGGGTGAGCTGCATCCGGGGCATCGGCGTCTCTCTCGGCGGCATCGGTGGGGCACGGAACGAGGGATGATAACGCCGCCGCGGCTTCCGCCGCCAACCGGCGCCCCCGCAGCGGGAATGCGGTGATTCCAAAGGAGCGAGGCGCCCGCAGCGTGCTGTGGTCAGCCGGGCATGTGAATTGCTTCTCCAGCGGACGGAAGTCGAATCCGGTCTCCGGATCCCGCCTGCGGTTCGCTCCGCACCCCAGCACCCTGATGTCCGTTCCGCCGGCCTCGCCCGCCGAGGCGCCTTCGTACTTCTCCGTGGCCGACCGGCCCCGCCAGGCGCGCGTGCCCCGGCTTTCGCGCGTGCGAGTGCCGGAGGGGGAGGACGCGGCGCGGCCGCCGCTGGTGCTGATCGCGGAGGACCACGAGGACAGCCGCGACGCGCTGAAGACGCTGCTGGACGCGTTCGGCTACCGGGTGGTGGAGGCGGGGAACGGCCGTGAGGCGGTGGAACTGGCGGTGGCGGAGCGGCCGGACCTGATCCTGATGGACATGATGATGCCCAAGGTGGACGGATTCCAGGCAACGCGCGAAATCCGGATGGTGGAGGGGCTGAAGGGCGTGCCGATCCTGGCGCTGACGGCCATGGAGGGCGCCCGCGAGCGCGCCCTGCAGGCCGGCTGCGACGACCTGGTCCCCAAGCCGCTGGACGTGCGAGCCTTCCTGGACCAGGTACGCGTCTGGACCCAGCAGAAGGCGTGAAAAACGGCAGAATCCACGAGTGGAGAAGCACGTGCCCAGCACCCGGTCGGGGGCTGGGCACTCGCTTTCTCCCTCGGAAGTGCGTGAGTGTAGTTAGCTGAGGTCGGAACTTCGACTCTGCTAACTCTGCTGACTCTGCGTGAGACCCGAGTTCCTTTCGTACGCGATACGCCTGGATCTGCGGCCGGGATGGACGCGGTCGCCTTCCGGCCCCCGCTCGCCCGCGTGTGCGCGCGGAATTTCGTATACCGGATCCATCCCGCTTCCGTGCACTCCATGGATTCAGGGCACTGCGCCGTGGCGGCAGGGCGTTCCGGCGGCAACCGCGCCGGCGTGAAAATCCGCACTCTTGCCCGACGGAGCGCCGCCGTGTAACATCGAGGTTTCACACTCCCGTCACGTGCCCCGGGCGATCCGTCTTGCGCACGGCGGCTGTACGCAGCAGTGTATCCAAGATTGTATCCAATACGAGGGGAACGCCGCTGACCGCCGGCGGCGTGATCCGACACCCGATCCTGCATCATTCGTCACCACTGGTCCGGCGCCCTGTCCCGGCCCCTGCGCGGGGCGGGAGAAGCATCCGGGCAGGACCGTTGGCGACGTCCCGGTGGGCGCGGTGGCGCCCGCTGATCCGCCGCCCGGCGCGGCATCCATCCCCACCAACCGCAAAGGAGCATACATGCGCGCACTTCGTCGAACGTGTGCGGTGCTCGCGCTGCTGGCCGCCGCGGCGACGCCCGCGGCCGCGCAGCAGAGGGGCACCCTCGTGGGAACGGTGGTGGAAGCCGGCTCCCAGCGCCCCCTCGCGGGCGCGCAGGTGCAGGTGCAGGGTACCACCCTCTTCACCATCACCGGCTCCGACGGGCGCTACCGGCTGCCGAACGTCCCCGCGGGCACGCACAGCGTCCGCGCGCAGTTGCTGGGCTTCGCCGCGGTTACCCGGACGGTGGCCATGACGGCGGGGGGGACGGTCACGGCCGACTTCACCCTCCATCCGTCCGCGATCCTCCTGGACGACCTGGTGGTGACGGCGCTGGGCATCACCCGCGAGGAGCGCGAGATCAGCACCTCGGTGCAGGAGGTGAGCGGCGAGGAGCTGGCCGCCGGCGGCGAGACCAACCTGGTGGCGGCGCTCTCCGGGCGGGTGTCGGGCGTCACCATCACCAACTCCAACACGCCGGGCGGGTCGTCGCGCATCGTCATCCGCGGCGCCAACTCGCTCACGTCGGGGAACCAGCCGCTCTTCATCGTGGACGGCATCCCCGTGAGCAACGGCTCGGTGAGCGGCGGCACCTTCGGGTACAACGCCATCGACTACGGCAACGTCATCCAGGACCTGAACCCCAACGACATCGAGTCCATCACCGTGCTCAAGGGGCCCAACGCGGCGGCGCTGTACGGCTCGCGGGCGGCCAACGGCGCGGTGATCATCAACACCCGCCGCGGCCGGGGCACGGGAAGCGGGGTGAGCGCCAGCAGCTCGGTGACGTACGACCGTCCGCTGCGGCTTCCCGAGTACCAGAACCTGTACGGCCAGGGCTTCAACGGGCAGTACCGCTACGTGAACGGCCGCGGCGGCGGTACCTTCGACGACACGGACGAGAGCTGGGGGCCGCGGCTGGACGCGGGACTCATGATCCCGCAGTTCTTCAGCAACGGCCAGCCGGTGCCCTGGGTCTCCAACCCCGACAACGTACGCAACTTCTTCGAGACGGGGCGCACCGTGAACACCAGCGTGGCCTTCAACGCCGCGCGCGAGGGGGCCAGCGTGCGCCTTTCCGTCGCCAACCTGGACCAGGACGGGACGTACCCGGGCTTCGGCCTGGAGCGCACCACCGTGGGGCTGAACGGCGGCGCGGATCTCACGGACCGCCTGCACGCCGACGCCAGCGTGCAGTACCTGAACACCGAGGCGCAGAACCGCCCGGCGCAGGGGTACGGGCCCGACAACGCCATGTGGCAGTTCCTGTGGTTCGGCCGGCAGGTGGACACCAACCTGCTGCGCGAGCGCATGCGCAACCCCGACGGCACGCAGTACAACTGGAACAGCCGCTGGAACAACAACCCGTACTGGACGGCGCTGGAGAACCGCAACTGGGACAGCCGCGACCGGGTGATCGGCAGCGCGTCGCTGCGCTACCAGCTCACCCCCTGGCTGAGCGGGATGGTGCGCAGCGGGACGGACTGGTTCGAGGAGAACCGCAAGCGCACCTACCAGGCGGGAACCATCGGCAGCAGCAGCGTGGACGCCAACGGGGCGTTCGGCGAGAGCAACATCTTCTCGCAGGAGACCAACACCGACTTCCTGCTCACGGCGGACCTCCCCGCCCGCGGCGCCTGGGAGTTCGGGGCCAACTTCGGGGGCAACCGGCGCGACAACCGCTTCCGCAGCAACGGGGTGTACGTGCGCAACCTGGTGGTGCCGGGGCTCTTCGACCTGGGGAACGCGGCGGTCACGCCGGACCTGAGCGACTGGCGCGAGCGGCGCCGGGTGAACTCGCTGTACGGCTCCGCCACGGCCTCGTTCCGCGAGACCTGGTTCATCGAGGCCACGGGGCGCAACGACTGGTCGTCCACCCTGCCGGCGGACAACAACTCCTACTTCTACCCCTCCGTCGCCTCGAACCTGATCTTCACCAACCTGGTCGACCTCCCCTTCCTGTCCTACGGCAAGGTGCGCGCGGCGTGGTCGGAGGTGGGCAACGACACGGAGCCGTACCAGCTGCTGGACCCGTACCTGGCCGACGCGCCCTTCAACGGCCAGCCCCGCTACACGGGGAGCAACCGCCTGCGCAACCTGGCGCTCCGGCCGGAGCGCACCCGCAGCTGGGAGGTGGGGACGGAGCTGCGCGGGTGGGACGACCGGCTCGGCCTGGAGCTCACGTACTACAGCAAGAACACCACGGACCAGATCGTCCCCGTGCAGGTGACGCCCATGACGGGCTTCACCGAGCGGATGCTGAACGCGGGCGAGATCAGCAACCGCGGGGTGGAGGTGCTGCTGGAGGCCACGCCGGTCCGGCTGGAGAACGGGTTCGAGTGGAGCCTGGCCGCCACCTACACCCGCAACCGCAGCCGGGTGGAGGAGCTGTACGGCGACCTGCAGACCATCGTGCTGGGCACCTACTACAACGTGACGGTCGAGGCGCGGAAGGGCGAGCCGTACGGGGTGATGTACGGGCGCCACTACGTGCGCGACAGCCAGGGGAACATCGTGGTCGGCAGCAACGGACTCCCCCTCACCAGCGGCCCCATCCAGAAGCTGGGCAAGTACGACCCGGACTGGACGGGCGGGCTGAGCACGCGGCTGGCCTTTCGCGGGGTGGAGCTGAGCGGCCTGGTGGACGTGCGCCGCGGGGGCTCCCTCTACTCGCTGACGAACGCGTACGGCCGCCGCTCCGGGGTGCTGGCGGTGACCGTCCAGGGGCGCGAGACGGCGCACGCCCTCGCCGACGGCGGCGGGCTGGTGGTGCCCGGGGTGCGGGTGGTGAACGGCGACACGGTGCCCAACGACATCCGGGTGACGGCGCAGGCGTACCACCGCGGGCTGGTGAACATCGCCGAGGAGCACACCTACGACGCCAGCTTCGTCAAGCTGCGCGAGGTGCGGCTGGGGTACGCGGTGCCGCAGCGCTTCGCGCGCCGCATGCGGGTGCAGGGGATGTCGCTGGCCGTGATCGGCCGCAACCTGGCCCTGTGGACGGACGTGCCCAACGTGGACCCGGAGACGGCGTTCAACGCCGGCAACGTGCAGGGCTTCGAGTACAGCCAGATGCCCAGCTCGCGGAGCATCGGGTTCAGCCTGTCCGTGACGCCCTGACCCGCCACCCGTACCTGAGACGACCGATGAAGAAGATCCTCAAGATCGCCGGGGCGGTGCTGGCGGCGGCGTCCGCGGGCGCCTGCGACGACGGCCTGACCGACCTGAACCAGAACCCCAACGAGCCCACCAACGTGGGCGCGGAGTACCTGTTCACCAACGCCACCGAGGCGGCGGTGAGCCGCGCCCTGGGCGCGGGGCTGCACATGGACCTGACGGCGCTGTGGGTGCAGCACTACGGCGAGATGCGGTACACGGAAGAGGACCGCTACGAGCTGCGCGACCCCACGGTGAACACCCACTGGACGGGGTTCTACGCGGGCCCGCTGCAGGACTTCAACGAGGTGGCCGCCAAGGGGCGCGAGACGCAGCGTCCCAACATCGAGGCCATGGGCATCATCATGCGCTCGTGGACCTTCCAGATCGTCACCGACCTGTGGGGCGACATCGGCTACACCGAGGCGCTCAAGGGGCGCGAGGCGGGGAGCGGCAACGCCATCAAGTACGACCCGCAGGAGCAGGTGTACAAGGGCCTCGTCGCCGAGCTGGCCGGCGCGGCGGGGATGCTGAGCGCCACGGGGGTGCGGATGGGGAACGCGGACCTCATCTACCGGGGCGACCCGGAGAAGTGGCGCCGCTTCGCCAACTCGCTGCGGCTGCGGATGGCCATGCGCATGTCGCAGGCGGACGCCAACGCGGCGCGGGCGGCGTTCCAGGCGGCGCTGGCGGCCGGCGTGTTCACCGGCAACGCCGACAACGCGCTGCTGCAGTACGTGGACAACGGGGTGGACGTGCACCCGATCTTCGCCTCGCAGCGCACCGCGCCCACCCACGGGGTGAGCGCCACCATCGTGGACTCGCTCAAGTCGCTCAACGATCCGCGGCTGGGGATCGTTGCCAACCCCAACGCGGGGGGCAACTACCGGGGCGAGATCCCGGCCAGCCAGACGGACGTCTCGCTGGACTCCATCTCCCGCATCGGGACCTTCTTCTCGCGGGCGGCGGCGCCCAGCTACCTGATGACGTACGCCGAGGTGCTCTTCCTGCAGGCGGAGGCGGCGGAGCGCGGGTGGATCAGCGGCGACGCGGGGGCGCTGTACCGCGCGGCCATCACGGCGCACATGCAGATGCTGGGGGTGCCGGCGGCCGCCATCACCTCCTACCTGGCGCAGCCGCGGGTGGCGTACGCGGGGCTCCCCAGCATCGGCCTGCAGAAGTGGATCGCGCTGTACGGCAACGGGCCGGAGGCGTGGGCGGAGTGGCGGCGCACCGGGTACCCCAACCTGCGGGCGGGGCCGGACGCGCTGAACGACGGCCGCATCCCGGTGCGGCTTCCCTACCCCACCATCGAGCAGTCGCTGAACGGGGCGAATGTGGCGGAGGCGCAGAGCCGGCAGGGCGGCGCCACCATCAACAGCCCCGTCTGGTGGGATCGCTGATCGTGCGCCTCCGCTGAAGAAAGAGAATCTTCACGGGGAAGACGCGGAGGCAGAAAGAGAGGGCGCGGCGGGATCTCCTTCCTCCGCGCCTTTCTCTTTGAACCCCCCAAAGATATGGCCTCACGCAGAGTCAGCAGAGTCAGCAGCGTTGAGTTCGTGATTCCGGACTCTGCTAACTCTGCTGACTCTGCGTGAGGCCAATTCTTTTAGAGGGTTGCGGTACGTGATGGTCGCAGCGAAGAGAGGACGCGGAGGAATGTTCTTCCTTCGCGTCCTCTCCTTCACCTCTGCGTCCTCTGCGTGAAGCTCTTCGTCCTCACCCGATGTTGGGGTTGTTGAAGCGCTCCACGTTGGGAAGCGGCAGGCACTTGGTGCTGCCGTACAGGCCGCCCTTGGGGAACGCCGTGCCCGTCGCCGGCTGCAGCGCCAGGTTGAAGCGGATGGCGTCGTACAGGTGGTGCCCCTCCAGGAACAGCTCGCGCCGCCGCTCCTCGATCAGCAGCGCCATCACCTCGTCGGCGCTGGTGCCGCCGCCGTAGGCGCCCACCCCGGCGCGCGCCCGCAGGGCGTTGATGGTGTTCACGGCGGTGCCCGGCTGCCCGGAGCGCAGCTGCACCTCCGCCAGAATCAGCTGCGCCTCGTCGTACGTGGCGATGGGAATGCCGCTGGTGAGGGCGGAGTACTTGCCCTGCACCCAGATGCGCGTGCCGTCGGTGGCGTTGCGCCCCGCGTCCGTGGCCACCACCCGCGGATCGGCCACGCCGTTCACCGTCAGCCCGCGGTAGCGGGTGCCCACCGCCACCAGGTTCCCCTGGTTGTTCTGCGCGAACACGCGGTTGTAGCGGCGCTCGTCGCCGGCGCTGGCCCCGCTCAGCCGCGAGAAGGTGGAGGGGACCAGCGCCGCGTCCTGCCCCGCCAGCGCCAGCTTGGCCGGGGTGGCCGTGGACTGGTTGAGCCGCGCCCGCGCCCGCCCCACCAGCGCCATGTTGCGCAGGCTCTGGTCCTCCGCCAGCTGCGCCGCCGTCTGCCCCGGCACGGCGGAGGCCGCGGCCGCCGCGGCGATGGCCTGGGTGAAGCGCTCCTCCGCCAGCGCGAACATCTGCTGCGGGGTGAGCTCCGGCCCGCCGTCCACCGCGGCGGAGCAGAAGCCCTCGCCCAGCAGCAGGTACGAGTAGCCCGCGTACGCCGCCGCCGTGGCGATCAGCCGCTGGCGGTTCATCCCCGGCAGCTGGTCGTCCGTCCAGGTGGTCAGCCGCTGCAGCGCCTGGTCGGCGCTGTAGCGCGCGGTGGAAAGGGGCGTGTACACGCCGATGTTCTGGCAGTTGCTGGTGGCGTAGCGCGCGTCGCCGGGCTGCACCTCGCGGCGGTCGTACGGCCAGCGGTCCGCCGTCTGGGTGGCGTCGATGAACTCCTCGCCGATGATCCCCGCCATCACCACGTAGGCGCCCAGCGCGCACTCGAAGTCGGCGATGGCGCCGTTCACCATCAGCTGCGCCTTCAGCGGGTCGTCGATCACCTCCGCCGGCACGGTGGCCGGCTTGTCCACGCTCAACAGGTCGTCCAGCGCGTCGCAGGCGCCCAGCCCCAGCAGCGCCACCAGCGCCGTCCCGGCGGCCACCCCCGGGCGGAGCACCGCGCGCCGTCGCGTCAGTCTGCTCATCGCTCCTCCCCTAGAAGCTCAGGTTGATGGTGGTGACGAACTGCGCCAGCTGCGGCGTCACGTTCTGCTCCCACTGCGCGCTGCCGCCGCCCCGGCTGCCGCCCAGGAACGACGCCTCCGGCTCCATCCCCGTGTAGTCCGTCCAGGTGTGGAGGTTGCGCCCCGCGACGGAGATGCTGGCCCGCGACGCCCCGAAGCGCGACGCCCACTCGCCCGGCAGGGTGTAGGTGGCGGAGAGCTCGCGCAGCCGGGTGAAGCTGGCGTCCTGGATGAGGTCCGTCACGTAGGTGCCGCCGCGCTGCGTCTGCGCCAGCCAGGCGGGGTCGTCCAGGTACTCCGTGGGGAACCAGTTCTCCCGGCAGCGCAGGAAGAGCACGCAGCGCACGCGCAGGTTCCCGTCCAGCTTGTAGTGGCCGCGCTTGAAGTCCACCATCCCCGCCAGGCGCAGCCGCCCCCACAGGGTGAGCGCGGGCATGAAGGCGCCCTCGGACGACGGCGTGGGCCGGCCCAGGAAGAGCTGCGGCGCCTGCGTGCACGGCACCGCCTGGCCGCGCCCGTCGTCGCACACCTCCGTCCCCACGATCACCCGGCCGGCGGGGGTGAACTGCGCGCCCACGATGCGCTTTTCCCACCACGAGCCCACCGGGTACCCCTCCACGTGCCGCACGAAGGTGCCGGCCTGCACCGTGTCCAGTCCCTCGATCCCCAGGTCCACCAGCTCGTTCTCGTTGGTGGCCAGGTTGAAGGAAAGCTCCAGCTCCACGTTCTCGCGCCGGATGGGCGTGCCCCGCACCAGCAGCTCCACGCCCCGGTTGCTGATCTCGCCCGCGTTGAAGTACTGCCGCCCCGGAAAGCCCGTGGAGGGCGCGATCTCGCGCAGCAGGATGGCGTCCTCGGTCCGCTTGCTGTAGTAGGTGAACTCCAGCCCCACCCGCTCGTCCAGGAAGCTGGCGTCGACCCCCATCTCGATCTCCTTTCCCCGCTCCGGCCCCAGGTCCGGGTTCCCCACGTTGTCGGGGGTGATGGTGGAGATGTCGCCCGGCCCGGGAACCACGCGGTAGCTGCGCAGTGAGGTGGCGAACAGCGGCTGCTGCCCCGTCTCGCCGTACGCCGCGCGCAGCTTGAGGCCGCTCACCCAGGGAAGGTCGAAGAACGGCTCCTCGCTCACCACCCACGAGGCGCTCACCTTGGGGTAGTAGACCAGGTCGAAGTTCTCGCCGAAGTTGCTGTTGTCGTCCGCGCGCAGGCCGGCCGTCAGGAAGAGCCGGTCGTTCCAGCCGAACTGCTGCTGCGCGTAGATGCCGACCGTCACGTCCTCCACGTAGGTGTTGCCGCCGCGCCGCACCGCCGCCGCCGTCACCGCGCGCAGCCCGCGGACGGGAAAGTCCTCGCCGTACGCGCTGGCGCTGTCGATGAAGCGCCGGTACACCTGCGCGCCCACCGACGTCTGCGACGACAGGTTCTGCCGCAGGGTGGCGGTGGCGCTGGCGCTGTAGTCCAGCGAGGTGTAGCTGATGTTGCGCTGGTCCTGGCTGCGGTAGCCGCGGATCTCGCCCGGGGTGAAGAAGACCATGAAGCGCGGGTCGTCCATCCGCTCCACCAGCTCCACGTTCTGCTCGCGCGTCACGTCCGCGCCCAGCGCCAGCCGCTGCGCCAGCCAGTCGGTGGGGCGGTGGTTCATCTCCACGCTGCCGGTGAAGCGGTTCACCTCCTGCCAGTCCTCATAGGCGTAGCGGTACCCCTCCGGCGTGGCGCTGTGGAAGCCGCGGCGGGGAAGCTCGTTCCCCAGCGTGTCGCGCACGTTGGCCGGGTTGGCGAAGAAGGTGGTCCACGCCGTGCCGCCGCCGCCCGCCTCCAGCGGCAGGGAGACGTAGCCGGAGACGTACCCGGCGCTGGCCCGCACGTCCAGGTCCGCGCGGGGCTCCGCCGTCACGTTCACCCGCGCGTTCCAGCGGCGCACCTGGTTGTTGGCCTCGATCCCCTCGTCGCGGTCCATCCCGCCCGCCACGTAGTAGCGGACGGTGGGCGTGCCGCCGTTCAGGGAGAGGTTGTACGACTGGATGCGCCCCGTCTGCCAGACGTCGCGCCCGGCCGCGGCCTCCTGCTCCACGATGTCCAGCGAGACCGTGTCCTTCGTCAGCTGGTCCACCCCCCAGTTGGTCCACACCCGCTCGCCCGCGTTCTGGAACCACATGGCCCCCTGGCGCACGCTCAGGTCCCACCGCGTGCCGCCGGCCGCGCCGCGCTTGGTGATGATCTGGATGACGCCGTTGGACGCCTCGGTGCCGTACAGCGTGGCCGCCGCGGGGCCGCGGATGACCTCGATGCTCTCGATGTCCTCGGGGTTGATGTCGTTGAAGCGCGAGATG
>DATAAG010000486.1:0-2303 GCA_036260235.1 Longimicrobium sp. | reverse complement strand
CGCCGCCTGACGTGTGACGTCAGGCGGCGGAGCTCAGCGCGGCGCCCCCCCGGACTCTGCGCTGAGGGAATTACCGGATCACGATCCGCGCGGTGCGGCGGCGCCAGTGCGACAGCGGCTGCACCGACTCGGTCGGCGGCTGCCGGCGCAGCAGGCTGCGCAGCACCTGCAGCGGCGAGCGGCGCTGCGGCGTGTAGCCTTCGTCGGAGCGGCGGCGGTTGTAGGAGAGAGAGCGCATGGTCGGCTCGATCAGGGTTCGGGTTTGGCGGCGGGCCCTGCCGTCCGGCCCGCTGGCGGAGCGTCGGCCCCGTGCGCTACAGGATAGCCGTTTCCGCCCCGCGCACATGGGTCGGTTGACCCGGGTCCCCGCTAAGCCGTTTGATCAGGATCTATCCGGTCGAATCCAGCGAAGGCTTCCGCTGGATGGAGCGCTTCGCCATGAGCCAGCCGGATTCCCGCGTCCGGGAGCGCCTGCTGGATGCCCTGGACCGCCCCCGCCCGTTTCGCCGGTTCAAGGATGCGCTGCAAGACTTTCCGCAGGTGCGCGAGGCCTGGCATCGCCATGAAGACGGGAAGCTGAAGGATGCGGCGCGGGAATGGCTCGCGTATCATCATGTCGCCGCGGAGCTCGTGGAAGCTCCACCCCCGGAACCGTCCCCGCCGCCCGACGCACGCCCACACCGGACCGAGCGATGAGCACCATCACCATCAGCGCATCCGCCCTGGTGCATGCCGCACCCGAGGTCGCATATGGCATCCTGGCCGACTACCGCGACGGCCACCCGCACATCCTTCCCCGCCCGCCCTTCGGCGAGCTGACGGTGGAGAGCGGCGGCGCCGGCGCGGGCACCGTCTTCCGGGTGCAGTCGCGGGAAGGGTTCGGGATGCGCACCTACCACATGACCGTCAGCGAGCCGGAGCCCGGGCGCCTGCTGGTGGAGTCGGACCTGGAATCCGACCTGGTGAGCACCTTCCGGGTGGAGCCGGTGGATGGCGGGCGCCAGTCGCGCGTCACCATCACGACGACGTACACGCGCGGCGGCGTGCGGGGATGGCTGGAAAGCGTGCTGCTGCCGCGGCTGGCCGGTCCCATCTACCAGAAGGAGATCGCCAACCTGGACCGGTTCGCGCGCGAGCGGGCGCTCACCCGCGCGCCGGCCGCCGTGACGTGAGCGCGTCCGCCCGCTCCCGCCGATCCCCGCGCCCGTGGACCCGCCCGCGCTCCTCCTGAGCCTCCTTGCCGCCGTGTCCGCAGTCCTCACGGTGGCGGCGGAGCAGCGGGGGGTGTGGCGCGGCGTCTACCTCTTCAAGCCGCTGGCGACGGTCCTGCTCCTGGCCCTGGCGGCGGCGGCGCGGCAGCCGGCCGCCGGGGGATACCAGGCGCTGGTGTGCGCCGGCCTGCTCTTCTCGCTGGCCGGCGACGTGTTCCTGATGCTGCCGCGCGACCGGTTCGTGGCCGGGCTCGCCAGCTTCCTGGCCGCCCACCTGTTCTACGTGGCCGCCTTCGCGCCGCGGCCGCCGGGGCTGCGCGCGCCGCTTGCCCTGGCGGCCGTGCTGGCGTACGGCGCCGTGCTGCTGCGCGCGCTCTGGCCGCGGCTGGGCACCCTGCGCGCGCCCGTCGCCCTCTACGCCGCAGCGCTGATGGCGATGGCGTGGCAGGCGATGGAGTGGAGGGCCGTGGTGGAAGGTACGCCTGCCCTGCTCGCGGCCGTCGGCGCCGTGCTCTTCGTGGCGTCGGACTCCGTGCTGGCGTGGGAGCGCTTCGTACGGCGGCACGCGTGGGGGCAGGCGGTGGTGCTGGGGACGTACTTCGCGGCGCAGTGGCTGATCGCGCTGTCGGTGCACGCCAGGCCGTTCGGGTGAGGGGGGAGCCCGGGGATGAGCGGCGGAATCCCATTGCGTCTAAGCCGGGAATCGCCGCGCCCGCGCCTGGAGCGACTGAAGTCGCCGCTGGAAATTCGCAAAGTCCGCCTGCGCGGACTGCATCGCTGTCTCAGGAACGTGGTCGCAAGCTCCGGCGGAACCGTTACCGGATTCGATTCGCAAAAGGCACAAGCCGCCGCAACGACAGCGGAAAGCCCCGCAAACTGCGCGGGGTTTCAACTGCTCGGAGCTTGCCCGGGTGCACAACACCCGGACCGCGGCAGGAACTGTGTCCGCGAAGGCGCAATACCGTTTACTTTGTTCACCTCAGGGGAGTAGATTACCACCGGACCCCAACCTGAGGGAGGCCCGGATGGCGCGTGTGAGCAAGGTGCGGCATGATGGAGACCGGCTGACCGACCTGATGAACATCGGAGTGC
>DATAAG010000485.1:0-11443 GCA_036260235.1 Longimicrobium sp. | reverse complement strand
GTCGGTGGCGCGGTTGCTGAGCTCGTGGATGCCGCGGTGGACGTTGGCGTTGTCGTGCTCGTAGTGCCGGACGATGGCGTCGATCACCTGCCGCGGCTTCTGCGTGCTGGCCGCGTTGTCCAGGTAGACGATCGGCTTGCCGCTCGCCGTGGTCTCGCGCAGGATCGGGAAGTCCTCGCGGATGCGCTCCACGTCCAGCGGCGACGCGGGTGCCTCGGGAAGGCTGATGCTGCTCATGTCAGTGACCTGCTCAATGGTTCCCTGCCGTGCCGCAGCCGCTGCCACACGGCCGCGGCCAGCAGCGCGTGTACGGCCACGACGGGCACGAGCGCGGCGACGACCCACGGTACGGCGCGCGGGCTCAGGATGAGGTGGTGGAACCCCGGCACGACGCTCCACGGGACGAAACGGGAGGCGAGCACCGCCAGCGCGTCCAGGACCAGCGCCGTCCAGGCGAGCGCCCGTACGTGCCGGGCCAGGGAGGAGCGTTGCACGAAGGGTCCCCGGTGCAGCGAGGTTACAGGTTGCAGGGGACAGGTTACCGCCGGCGGCCGCGCGGTTCTGCAGGCTGTAACCTGTACCCTGTCCCCTGTACCCTTCTGTTCAGCCGGCAGGTGGTGTCAGCCGACGTCGATCCACACCTCGTCCGCATCCACCCGCGCCGGGTAGACCGGGATCGGCCGGAAGGCGGGGCCGCAGGTGGGCTCGCCGGTGCGCAGGTCGAAGGCGGCGCCGTGCCATTCGCAGGTGACGGTGCACGCCGCCACGTCCACCTCGCCCACGGAGAGCGGGAACTCGCGGTGGGAGCAGTTGTCGGCGAAGGCGTACACCTCGCCGTCCACCCGCGCCAGCGCGATCCTCCGCCCCGCCGCCTCCACCCCCAGCACCGCCCCCTCTTCCGGCAGCGCGGAGAGGGCGGCCGCCCTGACCCACGCCAACGTCAGGCGCTGGTGCCCAGCTTGCGCTCCACCACGCGCAGCAGCTCCTGCCGCACGCCCTCCAGCGGAAGCTGCTCCAGCACCTCGCCAAAGAAGCCGAACACCACCAGGCGCACCGCCTCCGGCTTGCGGATGCCGCGGCTGAGCAGGTAGAAGACCTCTTCCTCGTCCAGCTGCCCCACCGTGGCCGCGTGCGAGCAGCGCACGTCGTCCGCCTGGATCTCCAGGTTGGGGAGCGAGTCCGCGCGCGCCCTGTCGCTCAGGATGAGATTGCGGTTGGTCTGGTACGCGTCCGTCCGCTGCGCCTTCGGATGGACGCGGATGAGCCCGCGGAAGACCGAGCGCCCGGCGTCGTTCAGCGCGCCCTTGAAGAGCAGGTTGCTGCTGGCGTGCGGGGCGATGTGGTCCTGCAGCGTCTGGTTGTCGAAGTGCTGGCTGCCGTCGGCGATGTACAGCCCCAGCATGTCCACGTGGCTGCCGGGCGCCCGCAGGCGGCACTGCACGTCCGCGCGGGCCACGTCGGCGCCGAAGGAGGTGTAGAGCGTGGTGATCTTCGCGTCGCGCCCCGCCACCAGCCGGTCCGTGGCCAGGTGCACCACCCCGCGCCCGAAGCGCTGCACCTGCGTGTAGACCACCACCGCGCCCTCGTCCGCGAAGATCTCGGCCGCGCCCACGGAGAGCGCGGGGGTGCCCAGGTCGTCGGAGCCCAGGTCGTCGACCACCGCCACCTGCGCGCCCTGTTCGGCGACGACGAGCAGCCGCCCCAGCGCCGCCGTCCCGCCCTCGCTGATCCAGCGGTAGACGCGCATGGGCACCTCCACCCGCACGTCCCGCGGGACGTAGAGGAAGGCACCGCCCGTCCAGAAGGCGGAGCTGAGCGCCGCGAACTTGCCGTCGTCCGGGGTGATGGCGGTGCCGAAGTGCTTCTGCACCAGCGCCGCGTGCTCGCGCGCCGCCGCCTCCAGCGAGGTGAAGATCACGCCCTGCGCGGCCAGCTCCTCCGGCAGCTCGCGCAGCACCACCGAGGCGTCCACCTGCACCAGCCGGGCGGAGTGCTCGCCTGCCTCGTCCAGCCGCGTGCCCAGCCCGGCGGGGAGCGCCGCCTCGTCCGCCACCGGCCCGCGCTCCTCCGCGAAGGAGAAGGCATCCAGCTTGAGCGCCTTCCTGATGTCGGTGTAGCGCCACTCCTCCAGCCGCGTGGTGGGCATGGGCGTGTTGGCGAACACCGCGTGGGCCCGCATGCGCTGGTCGCGCAGCCAGTCCGCCTCCAGCTTGCGCGCCGTGAGCATCTCCACCTGGTCGCGGGTGAAGACGCCGATGTCGGCGGGGGTGGTGGTGGTCGTTGCTTCGGACACTGTCTTTTATTCCGTCAGAGTTCTCGTCTCGCCCAACAGAAGGGGACAGGTTACAGGGGACAGGTTACAGCCTGCAAAAGCGCATTGCCGTTGCTGGCAGTAACCTGTAACCTGTCCCCTGTAACCTCGCAGTTATCCCACCGAGCCTTCCATCTCCAGCTCGATCAGCCGGTTCAGCTCCACCGCGTACTCCAGCGGCAGCTCCTTGGCAATGGGCTCGATGAAGCCGCGCACCACCATGGTGGCCGCCTCGTCCTCGCTCAGCCCGCGCGACATCAGGTAGAACAGCTGCTCGTCGCCGATCTTGCTGACCGTGGCCTCGTGGCCCACCTGCGCGTGCTGGTCCTCGATGTTGATGTACGGATAGGTGTCCGTACGCGCCTCCTCGTCCAGCAGCAGCGCGTCGCACTCCACGTTGCTCCTGGCATGGTGGGCGCCCGGCTGCACGTGCAGCAGGCCGCGGTACGACGAGCGCCCGCTCCCCTTGGAGATCGACTTGGAGACGATGCGCGACGAGGTGTGCGGCGCCGCGTGGATCACCTTGCCGCCGGCGTCCTGGTGCTGGCCGGGGCCCGCGTACGCGATGGACAGGATCTCGCCGCGCGCGCCCTCGCCCATCAGGTAGCAGCTGGGATACTTCATCGTCAGCTTGCTCCCCAGGTTGCCGTCCACCCACTCCATGGTGCCCTCGCGCTCCACCCGGGCGCGCTGCGTCACCAGGTTGTACACGTTGTGCGACCAGTTCTGGATGGTGGTGTAGCGCATCCGCGCGCCCTGCTTCACCACGATCTCGATGACGCCGGAGTGGAAGGAGTCCTGGCTGTACGAGGGCGCCGTGCACCCCTCGATGTACTGCACCTGCGCGCCCTCTTCCACGATGATCAGGGTGCGCTCGAACTGCCCCATCGCCTCGGCGTTGATGCGGAAGTACGCCTGCAGCGGCATGTCCAGCTTGACCCCCTTCGGCACGTAGACGAACGAGCCGCCGGACCACACCGCCGTGTTCACCGCGGCGAACAGGTTGTCGCGGAAGGGCACCACCGTGCCGAAGTACTCGCGCACCAGGTCCTCGTGCTCGCGCAGGCCGTCGTCCATCCCCTTGAAGATGACGCCCTGCTCCTCCCACTCCTTCTTGAGCGAGTGGTAGACCACCTCGCTCTCGTACTGCGCGCCCACGCCGGCCAGGATGCGCCGCTCCTGGTCCGGGATGCCCAGCCGCTCGAAGGTGTTCTTGATGTTCTCGGGCACCTCGTCCCACGTCCGCCCCGTCTTCTCGCTGGGGCGGATGTAGAAGTAGATCTCGTCGAAGTTCAGCCCGCTCAGGTCGCCGCCCCAGGTGGGCCACGGCCGCGCCTGGGCGTGCTTGAGCGCCTTGAGCCGGTTGGCCAGCATCCACTCCGGCTCGCCCTTCTGCGCGCTGATCTCGCGGACGATCTCCTCGTCCAGCCCCTTGCGGCTCTTGAAGAGGTACGTCTCCTCGTCCTTGAAGCCGTACTTGTACTCGTCGAGCCCGAGCGAGGCTACGTCGTCGTTGTAAGGCATGTTGAAACCCCAGGTTACAGGTTACAGGGGACAGGTTACAGCCGGCGCGATCGGCCGGCCTCGGGGTCCAGTTGCAGGCTGTAACCTGTAACCTGTTCCCTGTCCCCTCATCCGTTCACGCGCCTACTTCCTCCCGCACCCAGTCGTACCCCCGCTCCTCCAGCTCCAGCGCCAGCTCCGGGCCGCCGCTGCGGATGATGCGGCCGTCCACCATCACGTGCACCCGGTCGGGGGTGATGTAGTTCAGCATCCGCTGGTAGTGCGTGATGAGCAGCACCGACATGCCGGAACGCTCGGACTTGATCTTGTTGATTCCCGCCGTTACGATCTTCAGGGCGTCGATGTCCAGCCCCGAGTCCGTCTCGTCCATCACGGCCAGGGTGGGCTCCAGCATGGCGAGCTGCAGGATCTCGTTGCGCTTCTTCTCGCCGCCGCTGAAGCCGTCGTTCACGGAGCGCTGCGCAAAGGCGGGCTCCATTTCCAGCATCTCCATCCGCGACTCCAGCTCCTCCTGGAAGTCGAAGATGTCCACCTCTTCGCCGCGCCTGGCGTTCAGCGCCGTGCGCATGAAGTTGGCGACGGAGACGCCGGGGATCTCCACCGGGTACTGAAAGGCCAAAAAGATGCCGGCGCGGGCCCGCTCGTCGGGCTCCATGTCCAGCACGCTCTCGCCCTGGAACAGGATGTCGCCGTCGGTCACCTCGTAGGCCGGATGGCCGCTGATCACCTTGCTGAGCGTGCTCTTGCCGGAGCCGTTGGGGCCCATGATCGCGTGGATCTCCCCCGCGTTCATTTCCAGGTCCACGCCCTTGAGGATCTCTGTGCCGTCTTCCGCGATCTCGGCGTGCAGGTTGGTGATCTTGAGCAGCGGTTCCGCCATCTATCCGTTCTCCCCGAAGGCTGTCCGGCGCGTCCGCCGGTGCGCGTTGTTGGTCCGTTCGATCCGTTCCCCCCTGTACACCGCACCGGGGAAGCGGGTCACCAAGAATGATTCTCCGTATCAACTGGCAATCTGGGCTCCGCCCCCCGCCACGTCAAGGACGCGTCCGCGCGCGGGCGAAGGCCCGGCGAGGTCGCAAGTTCCGTGCGGCGCGGCGCCGCATTCGCCCCGTTCCCCCCAGACCTGCGCAACGCCGTGAACGCAACCGCCGAGACCCCGTTCCGCATCCCCCCGCACCGGCCCCGCACCGTGCTGGTGCTGGGCGGCGGGGGCATGAAGGGCACCGCGCACGTGGGCGTCTGGAAGGCGCTGGAAGACACGGGCGTGCGCATCGACGCCATCGTGGGGTGCAGCATCGGCTCGCTCATCGGCGCCGCCATCGCGGGCGGGCACGGGTGGCGCGAGCTGGCGGAGATCGCCCGGGCGCTCACCAAGGACGACATCGTCAAGATCAACAAGCGCGCGGTGTGGATGGGCGGCGTGCGCGAGGAGGCGGTCTTCGACGGCGCGCACTACCGCGACTGGATCGAGCGCCACCTGCCGCTCACCAGCTTCGCCGACGCGCGGATGCCCATCCGCATCAACGCGGTGTCGCTGGTCTCGTGCGGCGAGGTGTGGTTCGGCACGGAGGCGCGCGAGGACGTGCACCCCGTGGACGCGGTCTACGCCTCGTGCGCGGTGCCCCTCTACTATCCGCCGCTGCGGCTGGACGGCGACGTGCTGGCGGACGGGGGCGTGCTGAACGTGCTCCCCATCGACCAGGCGTTCGCGTGGGGCGCGGACCGGGTGATCGCGGTGGACGTGGGGGCGGAGCTGCAGCCGCCGGGGCCGGACCACTTCAGCAACGGCATGCTGGCCATCCACGACCGCGTGACGGGGATGAACCTGGCCGCCCAGCGGCGCCGCAACCTGGAGACGTACCGGGACGCGCCGGTGCTCTTCATCCGCCCGCGCATCGGGCACCTGGGGACGTGGGACTTCGCGCGGACGCAGTACTTCCTGGAGGAGGGCTACCGCGCCACCCGCGAGGCGCTCAAGGCGCTGGAGGCGGCGTAGGGAGTGCGTGAGCGCGGAGAGGCTGGCGGTGGGTCCCCGCGTCCCAGCCCGGCGGTTGAATCGAACCCGCGGCAGAGACCGCGTCGCCGCCGGGATGGCTGAGCCGGCGTACGTGCCCGGCGACGTCGTCACCATCCACTCCCGCCCGCCGGTGGCTCACGGCATGCATCCCTTTGCCGATGCGCAAACCCTCTTCCAGGGAGGCAGCCATGAAGCGCATGGTCTGGGCGATCTCCGTCACCTTCATCCTCGCCGGCTGTCAGGACAGCACCGCACCGGAAGTGCTCGCGCCCGATGAAGTTTCCGCATCGAGCTCCCCGGTGACGGTCATCTGTACCGCCAGTGTTCCGCCGCAATGCGAGGTAAAGGTCAAGCCACCGAAACCGTGAGCGGTGGGGCGACAATGGGGCGGAGGACGTAGCCGGGGCGTTCGGGTGACTGCGCTGGACCACGTGGAGGGCCGGTGGTGCGGATAGACCACACCGCCCATCCGGCAGGGGTGCAACGCGTGTCTTGCCTGCCCTGTCAGTCTCGCCGCGCCAGCGGACCGCGTCGATCGTCCCGTTCACCGGTGCAGGCGGAGTTTCCGCGTGGGGACCGGATGCCGATCCCGGGCGCGGACCATCCGGGTTCATCCGCGAAGGGAGGCCAGCATGAGAGACGAAAGGCGGGCTCTGCGGCGGTGGATCACGGCGGCGGTCGTGGCGGGGACGCTCGGCTTCGGGAGCGCTCAGGCGCTGGCCGCGCCGCGGGAGTCGGAGCAACCGGGGACGTGCACCAACCAGCAGTGCAATCGTACGTGCAAGCAGACGGGGTATGACGGTGGGTTCTGCCTCGTTGCAGTCTGCGTCTGCTACGGGCCGATCTCCTGATCGCGGCATCTGCGGATCGAACCGGAGGTGGATCACGTCCTGTGGGCCGACTCTCCCCGGGGCGGCGGCAGCCCGCTGCGGTACTTCGGCGTTGTCGGTGAGACAGGTGCCGCGTTGGGCAACGTGCTCACCGCAGCCCCGTGTCGGTGGCATGGAAAGGTTCGGATTCAACGCGAGTAACGACTTCGATTGCGGGATCTTCACCACCCGGCGAGCAGCACGCGCCTTACGCCAGCACTCCGCATCGTCCAGGGTGACGTTCGTGGCCGTTGTCACCGGCGGACAAACGAAAGCATGCGGCACCACACGCCATGCTTCCCGTGGTGGACACCGTCCCTCTTGAACAAGAAGGTGATCTTGCGGCGATTACGATCAGCGGTCTCGCAACGTGCGTGCTGGATGGACCGGGCGGCAAAGCTTCAACTCTCCACGGAGGCGGCGTAGGATGGAGCGGCGGGCGGACGCGCTGCTGGGGCGCGGGCGCTACCTGGGCCACACGCTGAGGGCGGAGCGGCTGGACGGGCTGACGCTCACGGAGACGGCGTATCCGCCCGGCGCCGCGCTCCCGCCGCACGCGCACGAGACGCCGTACTGCTGCCTGGTGCTGCGGGGGGGCTTCGAGGAGACGCTGGGCGGCCGCACCCGCACGCGCCGCCCCGCCACGCTCATCGTGCACCCCGCGGGCGAGGTGCACGCGAACCGCTTCGGCGCGGCGGAGGGGCGCTGCTTCAACATCGAGGTGGGGTTCGGGGCGGAGCGGCTGGGCGGGCTGGAGCCCTTCGCGCGCCCCGCCGCGGCGCGGGACGGCGGGGCCGCGTGGCTGGCGCAGCGGATGTACCGCGAGTTCCGGTCGATGGACGCGCTGTCGCCGCTGGTGCTGGAGGGGCTGGCCCTGGCGCTGGCGGCGGAGACGGGGCGCGGCGCTTCGGCCGGTTCCCGCGGCGCGCCGCCGCCCTGGCTGGCGCGCGCGGCGGAGCTCGTGCGCGACCGCTGCCGCACCGCCTTCACCCTGGGCGAGGTGGCGGCGGCGGCCGGGGTGCACCCCACGCACCTGGCCCGCGCCTTTCGCCGCCACTACGGCCGCACCGTGGGCGAGTACGCCCGCGCGCTGCGCGTCGAGTGGGCGTCCGCGCGGCTGGCGGAGTCCGCCGTGCCGCTGTCCGTGGTGGCGCTGGAGGCGGGGTTCGCGGACCAGTCGCACTTCACCCGCGTCTTCCGCCGCGCCACCGGCACCACCCCCGCGGAGTACCGCCGCACCCACCGCGGCCGCTAATCGCGTTCAACCGCGCGGGAATCGTTCAGGACCATCGCGCCGGGAGCCGCTAGGTTGAGCGCACCCGGCGCGGTCTTTTCTCTCCCCAGAGTACACGGTGCGCTATGTGGCGGCTCTCCTCCCCGGAATCAGCGATTGAAATCGCCGCAGCGACCAGGCGCTGTCCGCCTTCGCTGACGACCCCGGCGCGGCGGTCGAGTGGATTCGGCATCCTTCTCCTCGTGATGCTGGTCGCGCCGGGGCTGGGGGCGCAGGGTCCCGCTTCCGCCGACCGATCGCTGCCGGTGACGGTGCCGGTGGAGCGGTCGGGGAGCACGCTCTTCGTGCCGGTGCGGATCGCGGGGTCGGAGCCGCGGTGGTTCATCCTGGACACGGGCGCCAACGTCTGCGTGATCGACGGCGCCGGCGCCGCGCGGATGGGGCTGCCGCTGGACACGATGGAGACGCGCGGGCAGGGCGCCGGCGCGGGCGGGGTGCGGGTGCGGTGGATCGCGGACGCCGCGCGGGTGCGGCTGGAGGTGCCGGGGCTGGCGTTCACCTGCGAGCGCATCGCCGTGATCGACCTTTCCGGCACGCCCGGGATCACGGGCCGCCCGGTGGACGGCATCCTGGGCTACTCCTTCTTCGCCCCGTACGTGGTGGAGGTGGACTACGACGCGGAGGTGCTGCGGCTGCACGATCCCGCGTCGTACGTCTATTCCGGCGGCGGGGACACGGTGGCGCTCACCTTTCGCCGGAACCTGCCGTACGTGACGGCGCGGATCGCCGCGGGCGGCGCGGCGCCGCGCGACCGCGAGCTGCTGCTGGACACGGGGAGCGAGGACGCGGTGGACGACAGCCTGGTGCTGCACGCCGCGGACCGCCGGGAGGTGACCGGCGGCGTGGGTCTGGGCCAGGAGTACCGCGCGACGCTGGGACGGCTGGACTCCGTCGCCATCGGCCCGTTCACCTTTCGGCAGGTGCCGGGCGTGGCGCCCGGCGTGGCGCTGGTGGGTGGCGAGGTGCTGCGGCGCTTTCGGCTGGTGCTGGACTACGGCCGCGGCCGCATGTACCTGGAGCCCAACGAGCACCTGCACGACAGCTTCAACGCGCTGCCGTTCGGGGGCGGCCTGGAGCTGCGCTGGGATGCCGCGGCGGCGGGCGCGCGGGTGCACGAGGTGCGCCCCGGCTCGCCGGGCGAGGCGGCCGGGCTGCGCGTGGGCGACCTGATCGTGGCGGTGGACGGCCTTCCGGTCGCGGAGCTCGGCCTGCGGCGCCTGGTTCGCCTGCTGCGCCTCCCCGGCCGCACCTTCCGCCTGCGTCTGCAGCGTGAGGGGCAGATGCAGGAGGTCGATCTGCGGATTCCAGGCGTCGCGAGCACTCCCGGAGCGCCGGCGAGCGCCCGGGGAGCCAATGAATTCGCCGCTGGGAAGGCGCGAAATCCGCCTGCGCGGATTGGTTGGGCGAGATTCCCGATGACGCGCGGGCCACCCGGCAGGGCGAGTAGATCCTTCGGTCGGCGGCAGGGCTCACGGCGCCCGCGGGGATCGCGCGGCGCCTCCCTCGGGATGATAACTCGCTGCCGTGAAAGCAGTTGAAGCCCCGCGCAGTTTGCGGGGCTTTCCGCTGTCGTAGCCGCGGCTTCAGCCGCCCGGGGCCGTGCCCGCCTCATCTTCCGGGATTGCTCACGCGCCGCGCCTGCATCACCTCCGGACCGCCGCTTGCACGTTCGCGCGGCGTCTGCACAGGTGAACCCGGCGACACGGACGCATCATGCCCCACGTGGTCCTTCTCGGCGACAGCATCTTCGACAACAGGGCGTACGTGGCGGGCGGCCCGGACGTCCTCGAGCACCTGCGGCGCGAGCTGCCGGAGGGGTGGGAGGCCACGCTCGCGGCCATCGACGGCGCCACCACCGACGACATGTACATCCAGTACGCCCGCATCCCCGCCGGCGCCACGCACCTGGTGCTGAGCATCGGCGGGAACGACGCGCTGATGAACGTGGACATCCTGGAGCGCCGCGCGTCGTCTGCGGCCGAGGTGCTGGCGCTGCTGGCGGACATCCGCGACCGCTTCGGCGTGGGCTACGGAGAGGTGCTGCGGGAGCTGCGGCGGCGGGACCTGCCGCTCACCCTCTGCACCATCTACGAGGGCAGCTTTCCGGATGCGCGGATGCAGCGCCTGGCCTCCACCGCCCTCACCGTCTTCAACGACGCCATCCTGCGCACCGCCGTGCGCGCGGGGCTGCAGGTGATCGACCTGCGCCTGGTCTGCTGCGACCCCGGCGACTACGCGAACCCCATCGAGCCGTCGGTGCAGGGCGGGGCCAAGATCGCGCGGGCCATCGCCCGCGCCGTGGGTGCGACGAAGGACGGCGGCCCGCGCACGGAGATCATCGGGGCGTGACGGGGACTCGCGGCACGGTGGCGGCGCCCTCCGGCTCGATGCCGCTGCCCCCGCGCCTGAGCGGCTAAAGCCGCCGCAACAACTGCGGAAAGCCCCGCAAACTGCGCGGGGCTTCGAGTGCGAGGTGACGGCAACGCGCCGGGAGTCGATGCGACGTTTGCACCCTCTCCCACGCAGTTTGGGAGAGGGTGGCGAGTCCAAGCGAGCCGGCTGAGGGCCCCGGGGTCGGGCCCTACCCGTCCAGCAGCTCGTAGCGCAGGCGCGCCAGCTCCACGGCCTGGCGCACGCCGGCCAGCGCGCGGGTGCTGGGGCCGTGCGCCACGCGCAGCCGCAGCCCCTGCGCCCGCCAGTTGCAGCCGTCCGCGTCGGGATGGCCGGCCGCCAGCTCGCCGGCCTCCACCTCCAGCCCCTCGCAGTCCGGACGCGACGCCAGCAGCCCGTTGATGGCGCCCACCAGCTCGTCCGGCCGCAGCGCCTGCCGGGGCGGCGGGGGCACCCTTCCGCTCCCGCCGCCGGCGCTTCCCGCCCTCGCGGCCGCGGCACCGGCCCGAATCATGTCTACCGTGGCAATCATCGCGCTTTCCTCCGTGCGCATGGGTTCGCGCCGGGGAAAGGCAATCGCGGTGCTCACCCGTCGTGTTTTGCTAAACTGCTCCTTACCAATGACTTGCGATAATCTCGCCTGGCGTGGGCGTGCCGTTTTTCCGTCCGGCTACGCAACACTGTCTGAAATTCGGACAAACATCTGTGGCAGCGAAAAGGGCGGCCCGCCGTGGGACCGCCCTCGCGACGGCGATGCGCCGGATGCGTTACGAGGCGTGCCGGTCGCCCGGTGCGGCGTGGCCGCGCAGGTGGTCCAGCTGCTCGATGTCCTCGCGCCACACGGAGTGCAGGATGGGGTGCCGGTCCATGTACGCCCGCAGTCCAGAGACCAGCGCGTCCAGGTTCACCCCTTCGAAGTCCTCGGCAAAGCTGGGGTGCTCCGCCGGTCCGTCCGCCCCCTCCTCCACGGGCGCCGCATCCCCCAGCCAGACGATGGTGCCGTCGGCGTACTGGATGCCCACGCGCTGGCCGTCGGT
>DATAAG010000484.1:0-2022 GCA_036260235.1 Longimicrobium sp. | reverse complement strand
CAACTCCGTTGACTCCGTTGACTCCGTGCGAGACAACAATCCCTTGTCGTGACAACGACCAGGCGCCGCGGCAGAGTGTCCGCCGCGGCGCCCCGTCGTCGACCCGACCCTCAGCGGTCGCCCTTGTCGCCCTGGCCGGGCTTGGCCCTGGTCTTGGCGTGCTGCCGCCGGTCCGCCGCCAGCGACTTGCCCACGTCCACCTGGTCCTTGGTAAACCGGCCGTTCTCGTCGCGGCGGACGTACCGCTTGTCGCCCGGGTTGGGCTCGATCAGCTCGCGCTTGCCTGCCATCTCATCCTCCGTAAAGGCGTGCTGTTGTCCGATTTGCCGTCTCCCGGTGGCGTATTCTGCACGTGGCGGGCCGCGGCGGCGGAAAACCGCAGTGCGGCGGGCGCGACCGTTCGTCCCGGCCACGCGCCGCCGGCCCCGCGGGGATTGGGGGATCGGCCTCGCGCGCGGAGAGTTGGAGACAGGTGCCGAAGCCCGATCTTCCCTGAAGTGCCGAGCTCCGACTTTCCCTCCCTGGAGGACAGATGACGACGGCGATAGATGCGGGCCCGCGCGCGGCGGTGGTGCGCGGGCGGCCGCTGGTGGGGGTGCTGCCGGACCTGCTGCGCGACGGGCCGGAGCTGTGCGTGCGGGCCATGCGCGCCAACCCGCGCTCGGTGGCGCGGCTGCGCGTGGGGCCCGCCTCCCTCTACGCGGTCCATCACCCGGACCACGTGAACCACGTGATGGTGGAGAACAACCGCAACTACTGGAAGGGCCCCGCCTTCAACCGCGCCTCCTTCCTCTTCGGGCGCGGGCTGGTGATGAACGAGGGCGAGAGCTGGCTGCACCAGCGGCGGCTGATGTCCCCCGCGTTCAGCCACGCCCGGGTGGCGGGGCTGGTGCCCATCATGGCCGACGTGGTGCGGCGCAAGGGCGATGCGTGGGAGGCGGCGGCCCGCGCGGGACGGCCGGTGGAGATGGTGCACGAGATGATGACCGTCACCCTGGAGATCATCGCGCGGACCATGTTCTCCACCAGCCTGACGGACGACGACGTGCGGCGGATGGCGGAGGCGTTCGGCACCATCCTGCGGCACATCTCGCTGCGCTTCGCGACGTTCTGGCTGCCGGAGCGCATCCCCCTCCCCGGCGCCGCCGGGGCGAACGCGGCCGTGGCGCGGCTGGAGGAGATCGTCCGCCGCGCCGTGGGGCGGCGCCGCGCGACCGGCGAGCGGCCGGACGACCTTCTGAGCATGCTGCTGGAGGCCCGGCACGCCGGGACCGGCGAGCCGATGACCGACCGCCAGCTGCGCGACGAGGTGCTCACCACGCTCTTCGGGGGCTACGAGGCCACGGCGGATTCGCTGGCCTGGACCTGGCACCTGCTGGCGCGGCACCCGGAGGCGGAAGCGCGCCTGCGCGCCGAGGTGGACGCCGTGACGGCCGGCGACGCGCCGGCGGCGGAGGAGCTGGGGCGGATGGACTGGACGCGGCGGCTGGTGATGGAGTCCATGCGCCTGTACCCGCCGTTCTGGTGGAACCTGCGCGCCGCGCGGCAGGACGACGAGGTGGGCGGAACGCGCATTCCCGCCGGCGCCACGGTGCTGCTGGTGACGTACGCCACGCACCGGCACCCGGAGTTCTGGGACGATCCGGACCGCTTCGACCCGGACCGCTTCCTGCCGGAGGCGGTGGCGCGGCGGCACCGGCACGCGTACGTCCCGTTCGGCGCGGGGCAGCGCGCGTGCATCGGCCGCCACCTGGCCATGCTGGAGGTGCCGCTGGTGCTGGCGATGCTCACCCGCCGCTTTCGCGTGGCGCCCGTCCCCGGCCGCGAGGTCGTCTACCGCGCCGAGGCCTCGCTGCGCGCCCGCGACGGCGTGTGGATGACGCTGGAGCGAGTGCGTGAGTGCGTGAGTGCGTGAGTAGACAAGTGCGAGAGTGCGAGAGTGGCGTGATCGAAAACGCGATGGGGCCCCGACCACATCCGGTGGGAGGCCTGATCGATGCCGGCTTGCAGTTCTCCCCCTCT
>DATAAG010000483.1:0-6948 GCA_036260235.1 Longimicrobium sp. | reverse complement strand
GCCAGCGCGGCGGCGCGGTCGCCGGCCGCCGCGCAGGTGTGGGCCAGGCGCAGGGAGGTCTCGCCGAGCGTGATGTTGTCCAGCGCGCCGGGCTGGTCGCGGAGCTCCATCGATCGCTGCACCGACGCCCGCAGCGCCGGGATGGACTCCTCCGGCACCGGCGGGCGCACCTCCAGCCTGGGCACCCGGCGCTCACCACCCGCGTCCTGGAACCGGATGCGCTTGAACTCGCGCGACCGGGCATGTCCGTGCACCATCCGCGCGTACGTGGCCAGACGGTGGTCGGAGTGCTCCGTCATCACCGTCTCGAGCGCGTCGTTCCCCCTGCGCAGGTGGTCGGACTCCGACCCCTGCAGGTAAAAGATCTGCCCCTGCTCGTCTCCCAGGTACAGCTCCGCGACGCGGTCGTCTTCCTGCGACAGGGGCGTACGCACGCGGACGGGGAGCGTGTTGCTCACCACCTGCGATCCGTCGGGCCCCAGGTACACGGCGCGCAGCTGGTACATGCCCGGCGAGCCGAAGTAGGCGCCGTCCTTTCCGTAGCTGATGAAGGCGCTCTCGTACAGCGCCGGGCGCAGCGCGTTCAGGGACACCGGCTCGGAGACCACGCAGTGCTCGATCAGCGGGCGGTACACCGAGACCACCCCACCTGGGCGGCGAATGGCGATCTGCAGGTATCCCGCGTTGGGGTGCAGGTGGGGGATGACCTGCCGCTTCTGGTCACCCTGGATGGAGAGCTTGATCTCCGGCACCACGGGCTCGCCGAAGTCGTACGTGGTGCGGCCCCGCAACTCCAGCCGCAGCCCGGACCGGTCCTCCACCGGGTCCGTGAAGAGCGTCTCCGCCTCCAGCGCCGCCCCCTCCCCAAAGGGAGCGCCGCCGAACACCACGTCACGGTAGAACCCGTGGCGCAGGTGCACCAGCTCCGGCCCGTCGAAATCGAACGCGAAGCTGCGCCAGAAAGCCTCGGGGCCGCTCTCCTGCGCCCCCTGGTAGCGCGTGGGGTAGTTCATCCACGAGAGCGCGTCGTGGCGGTTGGGCTGGGGCGGCCTCATGCGGTTCTTGGCGAACGAGTGGTAGAGGTTGAAGCAGTGCCCCAGCTCGTGCACGCACGTGTACAGCTGGTACCGGGTGCGCCCGGGCTCCGTCTCGCCCATGCCGTCGTGGAACACGGCGCACCCCTGCCGCTGCCGCCCGTCCTGGTCGAACATGATGCCGCCGTACCCCTTCTCGTGCCGCCGCGCGTGCAGCAGCCACACGCTCCATCCCTCCGCGTCGTACCAGGCGGCGTCGTGGCGCTGCAGGCTGAAGTGCGTGAGCATGGCGTCGTGCAGCTCGGCGTCGCTCCAGGCGCCCACGCCCTCGTCCGGCACCACGTTGCTCTGTCCGCCCATCCGCACCTCGATCCCCGCCTCTTCGTACGCCCGCGCGATCGACAGCACGCGCGCCGGCTCCGGCGCGGGTACCGACGCGGTGTCGTACTCGGTGAACGGGGTCACGCTGGCCACCTGGTCCACCTCCAGCGTGATCGCGCGAAAGTGGTCGGAGGCGAACGCGCAGTCGTACGCGGCGCCCAGCTCGCCCCCGGGGGTGAGCAGCTCCAGCCGCGCCGAGGGGTGCCCGTCCCCGTTGCCGCGGCGCAGGGTAACCCGCACCCGCGGCGCGTCCACGGGCGACTGGAAGGTGCCGTCCCCCTCCACCACCACCTCGTCCGGGCGGGCGTCCAGGGTGAGCTGGTCCACGCGGAAGGAGTTGCGGTAGTGCAGGGTGGCACCCGTCTGCTCGAAGACGTCGGCGCTCACGCGCAGGGTGGGGCGGCGTCCGTCCACGTCCACCCGCAGGTGCACCTGCACCTCGCCGTCGCTGCGGTACAGGCCGCTCACGCGGTCGGGCGCGGGCTCCGCCGCCTCGCCGGCGGCCGCGCTGTCCGCGGGCGGCGGCTCTTCGCGCACCAGCCGGTGCACCGGCACCTTGCGCTCCGCCGCAAGGGTGGCCAGCCGGGCCACCTCTTCCACGCGCCATTCGCGGTCGGGAAGCGGGGCGGCGGTTCCGGCCTGCGTGAAGTCGTGCCACGGCATGAAGAACCTCCAGGGGAAGGAGTGCAGGGACGGCCGCTGGTGGAAGGCGGGGCGGAGCGCCCCAGGGAGATTGGATGGGCTACAGGTACTCGAATTCCCCGTCGGACCAGTGGTGCACCACCTCGCCGGAAGGCTCCACCTCGATCCCCAGGAACGCCGTTCCGGCGACGGTCTGGCTGATGCGGGCGGAGGTGCCGCGCTTTTCCAGCACCACCTGCAGGTCGACCGGCCCGTCCGGCACCTCCACGCGCATGGAGTCGGCGTGGCTCACGGCGTAGTTGGTCCGTACGTCGGCGTTCCGGTACACCTCGCGCCCGTTGACACGCAGGGTCACCGGCTCACCGTCGAAGCCGTTCTGCAGGTCGATCTGGAGGGATGCCATCGGGGATCCGGCGTGACGGGGGACGCGGGGTGGGGAGGTCCCGCCCGCCGGTCTAACTATGTCTGTGCCCGGGGCCGGCGCAATGCCCTTCGTCTGGCACGCCGGAGGAGGATGCCGCCGGCTCCGCGGGTGTGTCCCGCGCCGGAACGGCCATGCCGGGGCCGCCAGGGACGCGCATCCCGGCCTCCTTCCCCCCGTGCGCTCACCCAGCGGACGGTGGCGGAGTGGCGGGGAAGAGCGGAGTGGCGGGGAAGATACGGGACAGGCCGGCGATGACGAGCCCGGCCATGATGCACCCGCTCCGATCGGTGTTTACACCCTCTCCCACGGCAGTTCGTGGGAGAGGGTGGCTCGCCTAGGCGAGCCGGGTGAGGGCCCCGCTGATCTCCCACAACCGCCTCGCCGCGTCATCGTCCATGGCCGCGGCGGAGGGGCGGGTTTCTCGCTCGTCGTGGAAGTACGCGCCGGTCACCCCCGCCACCTCCGGCGCGGCGGCGAGGTGCACGGCGGTGCGCGCGCCCTGCTCGGGGGTGCGGATGAACGGCTTCAGCAGCCGCAGCGGCGCCCAGCCGTTGAAGAGCAGGTCCGTGCCCACCACCCCCGGGTGCATCGTGTTGGCGATCACCGCCGCGGCGGGGACGCGCCGCGCCAGCTCACGGGTGAACAGGACGTTGCAGAGCTTGGTGTTGGAGTACTGGAGAAGGCCGTGGTACCGCCCGCGCATCCCCAGGTCGTCCCAGCGCAGCCGGGCGTAGCGGTGCGCGCCGGAGCTGACGGTCACCACGCGCGCGGGGGCGCCGGCCCGCAGGCCGTCCAGCAGCAGGTTCGTCAGCAGAAAGGGGGCAAGGTGGTTCACCGCCAGCTGCAGTTCGATCCCGTCCGGCGTCTCCTGGCGTCGGGGCGTGTAGACCGCCGCGTTGTTCACCAGCACGTGCACGGCGGGCCAGCGCTCCAGGATCTCCGCCGCCGCCTCGCGCACCTGTGCCTGCACCGACAGGTCCGCCAGCACCACGCTCACCCGGTCGCGTCCTCCGGCCTGCATCACCGCCTCGCGCGTGCGCTCCGCCCGCTCGCGGCTCCGGGCGACGAGCACCACCGTGGCGCCGCGCCGCACCAGCTCCGCCGCCGTCGCCTGCCCGATCCCGCCCGAGGTGGCGCCGGTGACCACGCAGACGCGCCCCTTCATCCCGCTCTCCGCGATCCCTTCGCCCACGCCTCCTCCATTCTGCTGGAGCGCCACCGGTCCGCGTCTCACCGCGACAGCGCACGACTGGCCGCGGGCGGGACGCCGGGTTTATCATCCGACTCCCATTCCGATCCACGATCAGCGATCCCGGCATGCCGCAGAACATCGATCGCCGCGCCTTTCTGGCCCGCGCCGCCGCGCTGGGCGGCGGCGTGCTGCTGGCGCCCTCGCTGCAGGGGCTGGCCGGGTGCTCGGACCGCACGGGGCCGCTCCCCCGCGCGGTGGGCTACGGGCCGCTGGTGCGGAGCCCGCACGTGCCGGAGCTGTGGATTCCGGAGGGCTTCACCGCCCGCAAGCTCAGCACCACGCGGGCGCCGTCGCAGGTGGACCCCGGACTGACCATCGCCTACGGGGTCGACGGGATGGCGGCCTTCACGGCGGGCGCGGGAATGCTGCGCCTGGTGCGCAACCACGAGATCCGCGACCCGGCGGCCAGCGCGCGGCTGCTGGGCCCCGGCGCGCGCGCCTACGACCGGCGCGCGGGGGGCGGCACCACCACGCTGCAGCTGCGGCAGTCCGCGGACGGCGCGGTGGAGCTGCTGTCCGAGTTCGTGAGCCTGAGCGGCACGCACACCAACTGCGCCGGCGGGCCAACGCCGTGGGGGTCGTGGATCACCTGCGAGGAGACCACGGTGGGCCGGACGGGCGGGTACGAGATGCCGCACGGCTACTGCTTCGAGGTCTCCGCGGCCGCCGACGCGGAGGTGGTGCCCGTGCCGCTGAAGGCGATGGGCCGCTTCGTCCACGAGGCGCTGGCGGTGGATCCGCGCAGCGGGATCGTCTACCTGACGGAGGACCAGGCGTACGATCCCGCCGTGCCCGCGGGAAAGGCGTCCGGCTTCTACCGCTTCACCCCTTCCATCCCCGGCACCCTGTCCGCCGGCGGCGCGCTGAAGATGCTGAAGGTCGTGGGCCGGCCCGGCTTCGTGGCCGCCACCGGGCAGACGGTGGGCGCCGAGCTCCCCGTGGAGTGGGTGGACATCCTCGATCCAGACCCGGCGAACGCGGAGGCGAACCCGTCCGCCGTGTTCCAGCAGGGGTGGGCGCGCGGCGGCGCGGCGTTCCAGCGGCTGGAGGGGTGCTGGTACGGCGAGGGGAACGTGTACTTCAACTCCACCATCGGCGGCGCGGCGGGCGCCGGGCAGGTCTGGTGCTACCGTCCCGAGGGCGCGCCCGGCGGCACCCTGACCCTGCTCTTCGAGTCGCCCTCGCGCGAGGTGCTGGACAGCCCCGACAACCTGTGCGTGAGCCCGCGCGGCGGCCTGGTGCTGTGCGAGGACGGAGGCGGCGTGCAGTTCCTGCGCGGCCTGACCCCGGACGGGCAGCTCTTCGACTTCCTGCGCACCGACGGCGAGTCCGCGGAGACGGCGGGCGCCTGCTTCAGCCCCGACGGGCGGACGCTGTTCTTCAACATCCAGGGCGGCACCCGCGCCAGCAGCGTCCTCGCCGGCGGCACCTACGCCATCTGGGGCCCGTGGGAGGAGGACAGTCTGTGAGCATGGGAGCCCGCTCGTTGACCTGAGCTACAGTTCTGCGGTCTTCACCACGAGACAGGCCGCGTGAGCACTTGTCCTTCCCAGACGATCTGCTGGGGTAGCTGTGCTCGCTGAAGGTCACGCTGGCTGATGTTGAATGCGAAATCGGCCACCGTCCGCAGTTCCGCGTTGTGCCGCATGAAGGGGAAGCCCACGCCCACGGCACGTGCCGGATACAACCGCTTCGCCGTGCGGATTGCCGGCACCAGGTCTGTGTCGCCAGTCATCAGGACCGTCGTCTCGCATGCTCCGCGAGCGAACAACTCGATCAGGCGCAGTCCCAGCGCGACATCAGTCTCTTTCTCTTCATGGCGCTTGAACCGGTTTCCACAAACAGGACACGTCACGCTCTTTTCCTTGAAACGCGACAGAACGGCTTCGACTCCAGTGCTGCCGAGTGCGGCTACGTAGTTCTGATGCCGCTTCACGACATCAGGATTGTTCGGCAGGAGGTGCGTGGCAAAAGCAGAGAAGTAGGTCACCGAGGCGAGTTCGACCCGTTCACCGACGGCCCCTCGAACCGCGTGAAGGTAGCCCTCGCACAACGCTCTCAGGCCAGCCACCTGACTCGGGCTTTCGTGAGCCGCTCCACTTCGCGGAGCGAGTGATAAAGGTTGAAGCCGTCGATGAGGAACGACACTCGGTGGGCCATAAAGCTAGGTCCGGGCAAAAGAAAACCCCCCGGCCCGCAGACCGAGGGGACCCGGAGGATTTACCCTCCGGGGATGATGTTCCTAATGTACGCTTTCATCCCTGTTTTGTCAATAGCCGTCGGCCTGCGCCTCCGCTGAATCATCCCCGTCCCACTCGCGGTGAAAGCGGTCCAGAAAGTCCTGCATGAACCGGTGCCGCCCCTCCGCGATGCGGCGGGCGGCGGGGGTGTTCATCCGGTCGCGCAGCAGGAGCAGCTTTTCGTGGAAGTGGTTGATGGTGGGCCCCGCGCTGGCCTTGTAGCCGTCGAAGCTGTCGTGCAGCTCGGGGACGGCGGCGGGGTCGTGCATCGGGCGGCCGCGGCTGCCGCCGTACGCAAAGGTGCGGGCGATGCCGATGGCGCCGATGGCGTCCAGCCGGTCGGCGTCCTGCACCACCGCGCCCTCGGGCGTCTCCATCGGCGTGGGGACGCCCGCGCCCCTGTACGACAGCGCGGCGATGATGGCGCACACGTGGTCGACCGTCTCCGCGTTCGCGCCGGCCCCGGTGAGCCAGGTCCGGGCGGCGCGGGGGCCGGCGGTCTCGTCGCCGTCGTGGAACTTGTGGTCGGCCACGTCGTGCAGCAGCGCCGCCAGCTCCGTCACGTACGGGTCCGCGCCCTCGTCCGCGGCCAGCCGCAGCGCCATCCGCCGCACCCGGTCCACGTGCCACCAGTCGTGCCCCGACCCCTCGCCGTGCATCCGCTCGCGCACGAACGCCTCCGTGCGCCGCAGGATCTCCTCTCGATCGTCCATTCCGTCTCTCGTGCGGATGTCGTGTGAAGCCGACGAATCTGCGCGCAGGACCAGGCGGACGGAAGATGGGCGCGGCTGGCGCCGGGGGGCCCTCTCCCCCGCCCGGCCTTTCGCTCGTTCCTCGCGACGGCGGGCGACCCCTCCCCCAACCCCGGGGGAGGGGTGGTCCGAATGGTTCTGAGTGTCGCGGATGGTGTGGCGCGAGCCGCGGGCGCCCCCCTCCCCGACCCTCCCCCACGAACCGCGTGGGGAGGGAGAACGG
>DATAAG010000482.1:0-8496 GCA_036260235.1 Longimicrobium sp. | reverse complement strand
AGGTGCTTCAGGGCTCCGGTTGCCCGGTTCACCCCGCCTGTTTGGCTACATGTCTCACAGGCATTTCACATGGTGAACTCCTTTCAGTTCACAAGAGAGGTCAGGCTTCGCCTGACGCACCAGAGCAGCAGAGGTGCAGAGAAGCAGAGAAGCAGATGTGACTTGCCGTTCTCTGCTTCTTCGCCTCTCTGCTGCTCTGCTGCTCTGCTGCTCTGCTGCTCTGCTGCTCTGCTGCTCTGCTGCTCTGCGTGAGCCGGTTCAGTTTTCGGGATCAGATCGGCTCGCGATGGCGGCGCATGCGCACCGCGCCGGCCAGGAACACCGCGGTGAGCGCCAGGCCGATCCACAGGCCCGGCGTGCTGAAGAACCGCGCGGGGGTGAGGATGGAGCGCGGGCTGAAGGGGATGTGGGCCATCGCGGGACCGGCGAACGCCTCGACGTACCAGCCCACCAGCCGGTAGCGCACCACGGCCAGCACGTTCGTGGTGTCCATCGTGAGCTTCTCGATCAGCCCGATCGCGAGCAGGGGCAGCACCGCCCAGAGCGCCGCCGTGCGCCGGGCCCAGCCGGACACCAGGAGCAGGAATCCGTGCACCGGCGCGTGCCAGAGCGCCAGGGCCACCACGGCGTACGGCAGCACCACCCACATCCGCAGCAGCTGCAGCTCCTGCCACAGCGGCGCCACGCTCTGCCCCTGCACCAGCAGGGCGAGCACGCTCAGCAGGAACAGCGTGAGCTGCATGGCCACGATCGCCGCCAGGGTCACCACCGGCAGCACCACCAGGGGAAGGGTCGCCTTCGCCAGCACCGTGGTGCGGTCGGAGACGGGGAGCGACTTCCAGAACAGGATGCTGCGGTCGCGGCGCTCGCTGCTCAGCGCCTCCAGGGAGTAGAACGCCCCGGTGACGAACGCCGTCACCAGCATCAGCAGGGTCGCCACCCGGTAGGTGGTGGTGGCCGAGTTCTGGGCGGCGGGATCGGGATCGTTCCCCAGCAAGCCCGGCATGTGGCTGGGCATGGTGAGCGCGTGGATCACCAGCGCCACCACCGCGAAGGCGGCCACGCACACCGGCGCCAGGTAGATGGAGCGGTTCTCCCACAGCTCGCGCCGTACCGACCAGTAGAACGGCCGGGTGGGCGTAAGCGCCGCGGCCGCGGCGCCGCCGGAGCCGGCGGCGGGCTCCAGCACCTCGCTCGCCAGGGTGTTCATCGCGCCGCCCCCTCTCTCCGGCCGGCCTGGGCGGCCATCACCGCCACGAAGACGTCGGCGATGCTGGGCGTGCGCACGTCGCCCAGCGCGGCCACCCGCGCGCGGTCGGCGCCGTCGAAGAGCAGGATGCTGCGGCCGAACACCTGCCGCTCGCGCATGGGCCCGTGCGCCCGCGCCGCGGCCAGCTGGTCCGGGCGCACCATCACCTCCACGTAGCGCTGCTCGAACTCCTCCATGCTGCACTCCAGCACGATGCGCCCCCGGTCGATGAACATCAGGTCGGTGAGCACGTCCTGTATCTCTTCCACCTGGTGCGTGGTCACCACGATGGTGCGGCTGCCGTCGAAGTAGTCGTTCAGCAGAGAGTCGTAGAACTGCTTGCGGTACAGGATGTCCAGCCCCAGCGTGGGCTCGTCCAGCACCAGCAGGCGCGCGTCGATGGCCATCACCAGCGCCAGGTGCAGCTGGGCCACCATCCCCTTGGAGAGCTCGCGGACCCGGCTGGTGCGTTTGATGTCGGTCTTCGCCAGGAAGCCCTCCGCCCGGGCGCGGTCGAAGCGCGGGTGCACGCCGGCCACGTAGTCCAGCGCCTGCGACACCCGCAGCCAGCGCGGCACCACCGCCACGTCGGCGATGTAGGAGACGTCGCGCACCAGCTGGTCGCGCTGGGTCCACGGCTCGCGCCCCAGCACGTTCAGCTCTCCCTCGTACCGCGTCAGCCCCAAGATGGCGTTGAGCGCCGTGGTCTTGCCCGCGCCGTTGGGGCCGATGAGCCCCAGGATGCGCCCCTCCTCCACGCGCAGGTCGATCCCGTCCAGCGCCACCGTGCCGCCGAAGGTCTTGCGCAGGCCGCGTGCTTCGATGCATGCCATGGATTCAGCGTCCCTCCTCTGGAGCATCCGTGGCCGGCCCGCGGCGCGCGTCCGGCCTCAGCAGGTCCTCCGCCGTAAGGCCCAGCCGCTGGATGGTCTCGTGGATCCTGGGCCACTGCTCGGTGAGAAACTTCTCGCGCTCCCCCGCCAGCAGCAGGTTGCGCGCGCCGGGCATGATGAACATGCCGCGCCCCCGCCGGCTCTCCACCAGCTGCTCGTCCACCAGCTGCTGGTAGCCCTTCAGCACCGTGAGCGGGTTCACGCGGTACTCGGCCGCCACCTGCCGCACCGAGGGGAGCGGATCGCCCTCGTTGAGCACCCCGTCCAGGATCATCGCGGCCACCAGATCGCGAAGCTGTCGGTAGATCGGCTGGCTGTCGTTCCACTCGCGATCCATCATGGATTCCACGTCGCCCTGCGATACGAGGGGGTGGGCGATCATCGCCCGCAGCGGCTGCACCGCGAAGATGTACAGGACACGGGCGGGCCGCCGGGGCGGGGCCACCGGTGAGCGGGTGAAGGGGTGAGCGGGTGAGCGGCCGCGCTCCGGCGGGCCCCGCCCCCGGACTGCTGGAGGCCCGGGATCTTCCGCCGCACGCCGGCGCGCCACAGCCAGCAGCACATGGTCGCCGGCACGTCCAGCACCGGCAGGGCGGGCAGGGGCAGGATGCGGAGCGGTTCCGGGAGCTCGTCCGCCTGGCCGATGAAGAACGACAGCGATGCGATGAAGAGGGCGAACGGCATGCGCCACAGGTGCCGGGCCAGGCGCGCCGGCCCCCGCACCCCTCCCCGCCAGGACGTGGATCGGCAGCGTCAGCCGCATGGCGTCATCCGGTCCGCACCAGGGCGGTGATCCGGGGGCGGTGCGCCCCGTTCACCGGCCGCCCGCCGTCCACCACGTACAGGAGGCGTTCGGGGGTCACGGGCGCCGTCTCCGCGTCCTCCCGGCGAACGACCGTGCGCTGCGCCGCGTCCTCCCGCAGTTGCCTGAGCCAGGCGGCGACGCGCGCGGCGGAGACGCGGCCGCGTGGCGCGGAGAGCAGAGCCAGCATGGTATCCCGTTCCTTCGTCCTTTCGTCGCCCGGAGGAGGGTGCGGCAGGCGATCTGGTGTTGTACTATACTAAAACACCAGGAGCGGGCGCAAGGATCTCCTTCCACGGATACCGCGGGTCAGGGAGATTCGCTGGAGGGGAGAGGATGGAAGCGGTATCCGGCGTGCGGCTGCAGACGGCGGCACCAGCCGCTCCCGAGCGCCGGCCCCGCTTCCATCCATGCGGCGGGCACGCCGGGACTCACGCCACGCTGGCTACGTTGATGCGAAAGGTGCCGTCCTCGTAAAAGTCCAGCTCCACGCCGGCAATCACCCGGTCCAGTCCGGGATACAGCCTTCTCCCGCGAGCGATCACGGCATCGAAGAGCGCCTCGAGCTCGGCGTCGGGCGCATCGCCGAGCACCCTGCGCAGGTCCACGTACCGCCGGCTGTGGCCGCCCCGGGGTGGGCAAACGCTCACGTTCCACAGCAACGAAGCGAGGTTGATGGCACCCTCGAAGGCCTCACGGTCCTCGGGGAGCGTGAAGTCCGCGAGCAGGGGCGCGGCGAAATCGACCAGGACCTCCGACATCTTGATTTCGGCGGCTGGACCGTTCGGGGACGGGGACGCGCCGGAGGCCCTTCGCGCGCTTCCATCGCCGGCTGCTGCCCATGTCGTTCCAGGGGATGTGCGTACGCGGATAACGGGGCGTGCCCCTCTAGGCGGCGGCCGCCCTGCCGCACGGGGTGCGGCAGGAGACAAGATGAACGACGTGAACACCGTCCGCAACCCGGCCGGTTCAGCCCTGTCCCGCCGATCAGCCCGTCGGCCTGGCTGGCGGTGGCGAGCGGCAGGCGCTTCCACCCTTCCCACGCCGCCGCGCGCCCGCCGATCCACGCCTGCGCCATCCCGTCCCCGCAGGGATGCGGGATGGTCGGCGTGGTCGCCGCCACCGCGCGCGCCCGCCAGCGCCTGCACGCGCGGGGCATCCTCGGGGGAGAGCTCGCGGAGCACCAGCCGTTCCGTCCGCAGCGTCGGCAGGCCGGCCGCCGGAAGACCGCACCTCAGCGGGCGCGCTCGCCCTGGGCGACGTGGAAGATGGAGAGCCAGGTGAGGCGCTGGAACGGCGCGGGCGGCGCGGCGGGGAAGCCCAGCCACACGTCCAGCCCCGGTACGTAGAGCTGGCCGTCTCCCGGGAGGAACGCGGGGTACTCGATCCCGTCGCCGATCCGCAGGTAGGCGCGGCGCTCGCGCGCCGCGAGGGTGACCACTCCCACGCCATCCACCCGGAACGTGCCGGAGATCGCCGCGAGAGCGTCGGCGTCCAGGCCGGCGAAGGGAGGCACCTCCAGCGGGCCCGGCGGGCGGCCCTCCATGATGTCGATGAGCGCGCGCGACAGGAGCGGCCGCAGCCCCGCAGTCACGCGCTCACGCACTCACGCACTCACGCACTCACGCACTCACGCACTGTCTTCCAGCAGCGATCCGACCAGATCACGGCACTCGGCGAAGACGTTCGGAAGCTCCCGCTCCTCGCCCAGGATACGCACCAGCCGGGTTGCGTCCAGCAGCCTTGCGGCCCGCCACCACCCGCGCCCCAGCTCTCCGCCCTCCGCGCGGTACCCGCCCGCGAAGCGGTCGCGGAACCCGGGCGAGTACCGCCGGGAGTAGCGGAAGAAGCTCCCCACGTCCCACAGCACCGCCCCGCGCGCGGCCGATTCCCAGTCCAGGAGCCCGCTGATCTCCCATCGCCCCGTTTTCCCGGCGTTCACCAGGATGTTCCGCCCCCCGAAATCCCCGTGCAGCAACCCGCAGGTCCGCTCCAGCGCATGCAGGCGGGGTCCCTCCGCGGCCAGGCATTCGCGGAGGCCGTCCGCAAGCGTTCCGCCGAGCCGCTCGCGCGCCGGACCCGTTCGCAGCCGGTTCTCCGCGTGCTCCAGCTCCGCCGCGATCCGGACGGCGGGCAGGCCGCCCATCCCGCCGGCGAGATCCGCATCCTCCAGCCGGGTGCCGGCGACCCGCGCGGCCAGCCGCCCCAGCGGCTCCGCGAGCGCGAGGAGCTCGCCGGCGGAGGCCTGCCTGCGAAAGCCGTTGAGCGTGATGCCTTCGATCCAGCGGTAGACCACGAAAGGATGCGGGCACCGCCGCCCGCCGGGATCCGCGAGCAGCACCTGCGGGACGGAGAGCCGGCCGGCCAGCGCGGACAGGCGCCGCCCCTCCGCCTCGAACGCGGCCGGACCCGCTGCGTACACCCGCACGGCATACGCCGTATCCTCCGCGCCCGCGGTGACGCGGTACGTCGTGTTGACCAGCCCCCCTTCCACGCGCGAGACGGCGCGAAGACGGGAGCCCCCCAGCAGGGGCCGGAGCATCGCCTGGACCTGCCCGCGGTCCAGCTCCACCAGCGGATGGCACCGCGGGTCGGCCGCCGGCGGGGCGTCTAGCGGAGAAACCACCGTCGCCGCCGCAGCGCCACGTTGGGGCGGGCCTGGTCGACGACCTCCATCACGCCCGCCCGGTCCATCCGCTCCAGCAGCGCATCCGCCCCCTCCCGCAGCTTGAGATCCATCTCCTCCGCGTACAGCGGCAGCAGCGACCAGAAGTGGAGCGTCTTTCCCGGCGAGACCACCAGCGTGTCGAAGCCCTCCGGGTACTGCGCGGGATAGGCCAGCATCATGCCGCAAAGGCGCGTGGAAGGCGCGAACGGCTCGGGCGGGTCGCCGTTGGGCATGGTGTGCCCGTGGCCCAGCCAGGTGTTGTACTCGTGCGGAAAGCGCGCGAGGATCTTGAGCCAGCGGATGGGCCAGTAGTTCGCCTCGTCCTGGAACGCCTCCATACCGATGGGCCACGACGCGGGGAGCGCCACCACCAGCTCGGCGAACGCCCACTCCGCCAGCTCCTCCGGCACGTTCATGGGGCGCTCGGCCATCCCCGAGGTCGCCAGGATGTGCCACGGCCGCCTGCGGCTGGGCGCGACCCAGTGGACGTCCACGTGGACGGTGGGGGAGACGATCTCGTGGAACACCTGGGTGACCGGTCCCAGGTGCCGCTCGACGTGATCGGAAACCGCCTGGATGAGATCCCCGTCGCCCCCGGAGATGGTCTCTTCGTCCGACGGCGCCTCGTAGCGGTAGATCGGAGCGCCTGATTCCGAAAGCTCCGGCTCCTCGTCGTGCATCGGCTGGATGGGCGGAAGGGTGAGCGGATGGCTGAGGATCGCCGGCCTGAACCGGCAGCCAGCGCACCGCCCCGACACCGGCGGTCCGGTGGTGTCCGCGAAGGCGGAGAGCGTGCAGCCGTTGCGGCGACTCCGGTCGCTGAACGGGGTGGCCGCCCCTCAGCGGCCCGGGCGCAGGCTCCGGAAGGTAATGGAGTAGCGGAGAGAATCCACGGCCGGAATGCTGTGCTCCCACTCCGTGCGCGAGGGACCGCGCAGCAGGTAGGCGGACCGCGGCTCCGCCGTCAACGAGTACCGCTCCCACTTCGCCCCGGCCTTGCGCCTGAGCCGGAACACGCAGGGGGAGAGCAGCGAGACGCCGATCACGTCGCCGAACACGCCCTTGTCGCGGTGCCACCCGATCGCGGCGCCGGACCCGTACTCCGTCACCAGCGCGTGGGGCAGGTCCTCGGGAGCCACCTCCGCGAACGCGGCCGCGCGGTCCCGCAGCGGGAGGAGAAAGGCGGGGATCTCGTCCGTCTGCCGCAGCGTGCGCTCGCCGAAGTCGTAGTGCCACCCGTAGGAAAGCACGCGCCGCTTCCCCACGTATCCGTGGAACTCGAACTCCCTGAGCGGCAGCTCGCGGATGTGCTCCACGAGTTGCCGCTCCTCGCCCGGCGGCAGGACCTCCGCCTGGTAGCGGAAGCCCTCGGGCGGTGGTGGCGGATCGGCGTTCTTCGGCATCCTGCGCGGCTCCCCTGATCATGCGGACAACTGCGAATTCACCCTGTCAGAGAAGGTACCGGCAGCCTTCGTTCCGCACAAACGGAAACCTTGCCAGATCGAGACAACGAAAGAGCCTCACACAGAGTCAACAGAGTGAGCGGAGTTGTCCCTTGCACAGGTCGAACTCTGCTCACTCTGCTGACTCTGCGTGAGGCTTTTTTCTTTTTCAAGGATTGGGATCGCGCCGGCGCCGCACCTACACGTGCTGGTCGACCAGGACCGGGTTTCCGTCGGGGTCGATCGCCATGAAGTAGGCCGGCCCCGTCGTCGTCTCGTCGGCCTCGGCGACGAGCGGGACGCCCTGCTCCTTCAGGCGGCGCTGCAGCTCGCGGACGTCGGTGAAGCTCTCCAGGGGGTTGGCGTTCTGGTCCCAGCCGGGATTGAAGGTGAGCGTGTTCTTCTCGAACATCCCCTGGAACAGGCCGATCACGTGGTCGCCGTTCTTCAGGATCAGCCAGTTCTGCGAGGGGTCGCCGCCGAACGCCTGGAACCCGAGCTTCTCGTAGAAGGCCCGCGACGCCGCGAGGTCCTTGACGGCCAGGCTGACGGAAAATGCGCCGAGCTGCATGGTTCTCTCCCTGGGTAATGATCTGGGGTTAGACGAGTGCAGGAGACGAGACGTCTTTCGTTCGATGGAGCGGGGCCGGCGGGCCTGCCGCTACCGGGGGAGGTTCGCCGCGGCCGACGTTGCCCAGCTCCCGCCGCCCGCGCCGCCGGCAGGTGCCGCCCCGCGGCTCAGGATCCCCGCCGAGACGAGCGCGATCACCAGCCCCACGGGGAGCGGCTCGATGAAGGTGATGGCGGCGTGGATGGCGGGGTTCCGGTACATCTCGGCGTACTTCTCCATCTCGGCCAGCTGCTTTTGGATCTCCTCCGGGCTGTCGCCGCTCGCCCTGATCTGCTCCGCCCGGTGCGCCTGGAACCGTTCCACGAAGTCGGGCGCGAGCTTGAACCGGATGACCTCCCAGGCCGCCACGTAGCAGGCGGACGCGATGAGCACGATCAGCGCCCCCACGGTGAACGCCCGGCCAAACCCGATCGATCCGCCGGCGGCGTTGTCGCGGTACGAGCGAATGCCGAAGAACACCAGCAGAAAGGCGAGGACCATCGTCGTGTAGCCGATCACCTCGCCGCGGTCGTAGCCGATCCGGTCCATGAACGGGATGGTGAGCAGCATCATCGCCGACAGGATGCCGCCCGCGATCAGCCCGAAGGTCCAGACGGTTCTCTTCATCGTTTGCTCCTGGATGCGGAGGGGGGAAAGGGCGGGCGTTCGCCACGGCGCCAGGATAGCCGCGGCGGGCGGAAATCCGCGTCACCCGATCGGGTGATTCTGGCGTGGATCGGTGAAAATCACCCGTTCAGGGGATGATACCAGATTCGAAAAACACCTGTCATTCTGAGTCCTTGACTGCTGCGCCGACCCTGCGGGACGAAAG
>DATAAG010000481.1:0-6361 GCA_036260235.1 Longimicrobium sp. | reverse complement strand
GCTCATCAGCTCGTAGTCGAGCCGGGCCGCCTCCTCGCTCCAGAAGCGGTCCTCCTCCGGGTCGTAGCGCTCGCCGTACGAGTAATCCGCGCCGCGCTCTTGTTCCTCCTCGTAGGACCGGTCGTACTCCTCGAACCGCTGGCGGCGCTCCGTCCTCTCGCGCTCCTCCTCGGGGTTCAGCGCCCGGCCGAGCCCGTTGAAGATTTCGCCCAAATCCATGTCCTGCGCCTGGATCGGCGTAGCCGCCAGGCCGAGACCCACGGCCAACACGAACGTCGCAAGACGCATGGCTGCCTCCGCTGTTGATACGGCTCCATCGTAACTCCCCATCCAGCAGGAAGGTTCCGCGCCGCCGGCTCCCAGCCGAGTGGACGACGTGTCAACCGATAACCCTCGCTACCGCCCGCACCTCGCGCTCCGCCGCCCCCGCCACGCTCAACGCCGCCGCGGAGCGCGCCTGGGCCGCGTACCTCGCGGACCGCGACCACATCCTGCGCCCCGAGCAGGCCGCCCGCATGCGCCGCGTGATGGACGCCGCGGTGGAGCCGGGGCACGTGCACTGAGAGAGGGGTCTGCCGCGCGGCACGAACCGTCACCGGATACCCCGAATCCTGAAATGGGACTTCGTCTCACACGGAGGACACGGAAGACACGGAGGACACGGAGTCATAGATCCTCCGTGCCCTCCGTGTGAGACCGCCGTTCGTTGCTTACACCGAGTGTTCAGCCGGATTCGGTAGGAGACGAAACGCTTGACGGCGGACGCCCACGTGCTGATAATTCAGCACGTGCTGATCCTTCCGCATGTTTCTTCCTGTCCCGCCTCCGCGTGGCCCACCGGCCCCGGGTGAGTCCCGCGGATTGCACGGCGACCGCGGCAACCAGGTATTCCAGCGAGGATAACCGTGGCCAGAACGATGCCCTGGTGTTGCGATCGGCGGCGCGCGAAGATCGTCGCGAGCACCGTAGCGCTGCTGTCGCTGAGCGTGAGCAGCGCCGCCGCGCAGCAGTTCGCCCTCTCCAGCGCGGACCTCGCCGACTCTGCCGCACTCGCCACGTCGGCGCGCCGCCTGGCGGGCGAGGTGCTGGCGAGCTACCACGAGCCGGATCGCAGCCGCTATCTGGACAACGTCTTCCGGCTGCAGATCCTGCTGGGCAGGTTCGCCGAAGCGTCGACCAGCCTGGCGCAGCTCCGTGCGCTGCGGCAGGACAGCACCCCGTCCGATCGCGCGCGCTACGTCCAGTACGAAATCCTGGCCGACGCCATGAGCCGCGGCGCGGGCGAAGGAGCGCTGGGCGACCGGTTCGCGCGGGCGTTTCGCGACCGCTTCGCGCAGCTGGACGATGCGACCGCCGCATTCGCCGCTCGTGCCATCCTCCTAACTCCGCGCACGGTCGCCGGGGACCTGCGCTGGGCCACACCGGACCAGAGCGGCCGTACCACGGTGTCACTCGAAGACGCGCTTGTGCTGCTGCGGGTGTACGCCGCGGTGGAGTCGTACCGCGCCTTTTCCGGACTTCCGCCGGCGCTGGTGGCAGAGGAGGAAGCGCGGCGCTACCTCGTCGAAAAGCACATTCCCGTACGAACCCCGGACGACGCCACCGTGTGCGCATACGTCGTCCGCCCGCGGACGGCGCGGGAACCGCTCCCCGCGCTCCTGCAGTTCACCATCTACGCCGATTCCGTGACCGCGGTTCGCGACGCGCTCCTGTCGGCTGCGCACGGCTACGCCGGCGTCACGGGCCACACGCGCGGCAAGGCGTGCAGCAACGATCGCCCGGTGCCGTACGTGCACGACGGCGCCGACGCGGCCGCGCTGATCGACTGGATTGCGCGCCAGCCCTGGAGCGACGGGCAGGTGGGGATGTACGGCGGCAGCTATTCGGGCTTTACCGCCTGGGCCGCCGCCAAGCGGCGGCCGAGCGCGCTCAAGGGCATCATGGTAGGGGCCCCGGCGGCGCCCGGCATCGACGTGCCGATGGAAGGAAACATCTTCCAGAACTTTATCTACCAATGGACGTTCTACACCACCAACAACCGCTGGCTGGACAACCCTACGTACAACGACAACGCGCGCTGGGGGCGGCTTAACCGGACGTGGTACACCAGCGGCCGTCCGTACCGCGAACTGGAGCAGATCGACGGCACGCCCAATCCCGTGTTCGCGGAGTGGCTCGCTCATCCCACCATCGACGCGTACTGGCGCAACATGGTGCCGCATGGCAGCGAGTTCGCCGGAATCGACATCCCGGTGCTGCAGACCGCCGGCTACTTCTTCGGCGGGCCGGGCGGCGCGGTCTGGTACGCGAACGAGCACTACAGGCACCATCCCGGCGCCCGGCACTACCTGGTGATCGGGCCGTACGACCACCTGCAGGCCCAGCGCGGTGTGGTCACGACGCTGGGAGATACGGCGACGTTCATCGCCGGCTACACCACCGACCCGGTCGCCGGGATCGACATCGTCGCCAGCCTGCGCTACCAGTGGTTCGACCATGTCCTGCGCGGCAGCCCGCGGCCGGCTCTGCTCCAGGACCGCGTCAATTACCAGGTCATGGGCGCGAACAGGTGGAACCACGCCTCCAGCCTTGCCACGGTAGCCAACGACCGCCTGCGCCTCTACCTCCACCCCGGGGCGGGCGGCAGCCACACCCTCACCTCTGCTCCGCCGGCCGCAACCGCCGCAGTCACGCACTCGGTGAACCTCGCCGACCGGTCCGACGCCGACGCCGCCTTCGTCGGTGGGCTTCTGGCGACCGAAATCGACACCGCCAATGCCGTCGTGCTGGTGAGCGAGCCGCTCACGGCCGCCACCGAGGTGAGCGGCCTGCTCACCGGACACCTCGAACTGATCGCGAATCGGAGGGATTTCGACTTCGGCATCACGCTCTACGAGTGGATGGCGGACGGCCAGTACGTTCAGCTTCCCCCTTTCGTGACCCGCGCGAGCCACGCCCGGAGCGTCTACGAGCGGCGCTTGTTGACGCCGGGGGTCCGCGAGCGCCTGGACTTCGTGAGCCAGGTGCGCATGCTCAGCCGGCAGATGAGCCCCGGCAGCAGGATCGTCATGGTCCTGAGCGTGCCGAAGAGCTCCCGTCAGCAGATCAACTACGGCACCGGCCGCGACGTGAGCGACGAATCGATCGCTGATGCACGGGAGCCGCTGGTCATCCGCTGGATGGGCGGCAGCTACATCGATCTGCCGGTGCGTCGCTAGACGCCGGCGAGACGGCGGGCGGCGGGTCGGGTTCGGCGGGGTGTCCGGACCGGGCCGTGCAGGAAGCGCTTGCGGGGTACCACGCGGAACACGATGCGGCGGGCCTGCGACTTCGTAGACGCTGCCGCGGTGCGAGACGACGTTCGCTCAGGCGCCAGGGGCGCCAGGATGCAGAATCCCACCCCGGCACCATCGCCGGGGTGGGATTCGCGCGTCGAGCCAGTCCACTGATCAGCGAGATTTGCCCGCTCCGCCCGCCGGTGCCGCCGGGGCCGCGCCGCCCGGAGCGGCTCCCGCGGCGGGGGCCGGCGCGCCCGCCACCTCGCGCGGCGTGCGGCCGCCCAGGGCGTTGCGGTTCAGGTACTGCGCCATGCTGGCCGGATAGCTCACCGTCCGCGGGTCGCCGTCGCTGACGTAGCGGTTGGTGGGATCCTGCTCCCACCGGCGCAGCTGCGCCTCCAGCGCGCCCGGCGCCACGATGAAGCGGTCCACCGAGTGCGGGTCCCAGCGCGTGTCGAACGGCGACACGCTGGGCCCGCCGGACACCTCCAGCACCACCTTGTTCTCGTACCGCTTGCCGTTGCGGTACGTCCCCGCCCAGGCCAGCGACTTGTTGCGCGGCCACATCCCCAGCGGCAGCGCGAAGGTCACGATGTCGTAGTCCGCCGGCAGGTACGCCTTGATGCTGTCCTCGCCGATGCCGATCCAGTCCTGCGCCTGCTGGTCGCTGCTGGCCCGGTCCAGCCGCGCGTGGTACAGGGTGTGGTTGCACACCTCGTGGCCGTCGCGCAGGATGATCTCCATCTTCTTGCGGATGTTGGCCTCGCGCTGCTCGCGCGGCGTCTCGCGGTCCGGCGTCTCGCCGAAGAAGTTGGAGGGGTGCGTGGCGGCGGGAAGGATGCACCACACCATCCCGCCCGGCCCCCAGCCGGGGTTCTGCTCCTTGAACGCCATCCACGACCCCATCATGGTGTTGGGGTCCACGCTGCCGTCCGGGCGCAGGTAGAACTGCCCGCGCGTCGCGTCGTCCATGGTGAACACCACCGGCGAGGTGCCGCGGGGGATGTCGATGTTCCCCTCCAGCACCTGGCGCATGGTCACCGGGCGATATCCGGCCTGGTAGAGCGCCTGCAGGTCCTTGCGGAAGTTCTCCAGCGTGCGGACGAACTCGCCCTCGGGGCTGCCGGTGCGGTGGTACTCCAGCACCATGATGCGCCCCAGCTCGTTGGGGGGCAGGTCCGTGGTGGGGCCCGCCGGCAGGTTGTTGGCCGGCTGCCCGGCAGAGGCCTGCGCCCCGGCCGAGTCGCCGCCCTGCGTGGTGGCGGCGCCGGCGCTGTCTCCCGCCGTCCCTTCCTTCGCCGCGCCCTGGTCGCCGCCGCCGCAGGCAGCCAGCAGCGCCAGCAGCCCCGCCGCCGCGGCCCGGCGGCTCCACTCCATGTCGATGCGCATCTCTCGCCGTCAGTCAGAATCTGCGTCCTGAAAAAAGCCCGCCGGGCGGCGGGACAGCTCGCCGCCCGGCAGGCGCAAGGTTCGTGCTGGCGCGGAGCTACCCGTCGTCGGAGAGGCGCGGCAGCAGGTCTTCCGCCAGGCGCGCCATCACCCGCTGGTACACCATCCGCCCGCGCCCCTCCGGCAGGTCCAGCCGCTCCACGTAGTGCGCCACCGCGCGGGTGGGGTCCGCGTGCTCGTGCTCCTCCATCACCTTCACGAACTCCAGCGCGAACTTCATGTGCGCGTTCACCAGCGTCTCCTCGGCGCGGGCGGCGGCCAGCTCCAGCCACAGCTCCTCCTCGTCGCTGCGCTTCTGCTGGCGGCGGATGTAGCGCAGCATTCCCAGCGGCGTGGCGTAGCGCCAGTTCCACCCCCAGCCACGCACCTCGCGCTCCAGGTCCTCCTGCACGTCGCGCTCGTCCATCAGCGCCACGGCCCGCGTGCCGATGGTCTCCTTCTCGTCGCCCTCCAGCTCCATCGTCTCCAGGTAGCGCTCGATGGCGTCGTCGAAGGGCATGCGCGGCGCCAGGATGCTCACCAGGTCCAGCGCCAGGTTGGCGTGCACGTCGATGAGCGCCTCGCGGGCCAGGGCCTCGGCGCGCTCCAGCTTGCGGTCCAGCTCGGGCGGCATGCCCTTCAGCCACTGCGACACGGGGGATGGCATGGGACGGGTTCCGGACGGAAGGGAAAGGGGCGGCCGGAGGGCCCTCAGCCGCCCCGGCTGTTCCAGAACAACGCGATCAGCAGCAGGCCGAACACGATGCGGTACCACGCGAACGGAACGAAGGTGTTGCGCGAGACGAAGCGAATCAAGGCCTTGATGACGATCATCGCCGAGATGAACGAGACGATGAAGCCGACGGCGAACACCGGCGCGTCTGCCGCGGTCAGCAGGTGGCGGCTCTTGAACAGGTCGTAGCCGCTGGCGGCGAACATGACGGGGATGGCCAGGAAGAACGAGAACTCCGTGGCCGCCACCCGTGAAAGCCCCAGCGCCAGCCCGCCCATGATCGTCGCCCCCGACCGCGAGACGCCGGGCACCAGCGACAGGAGCTGCGCGATGCCGATGCCCAGCGCGGTGGGGGAGCGCAGGTCGTCCACGTCCGGCGTGGTCTCCGGCCGCGTCTGGTGCCAGCGCTCGACCAGCAGGATCAGCACGCCGCCGGCGACCAGCGCCACGGCCACCACGAACTTGTCGAAGAGCTTCTCCTTGATGAAGTCGCGCGCGAAGAACCCCACCACGGCCGCGGGGAGGAAGGCGATCAGCAGGTTCAGGATGAGCCGCCGGGCCTTTTCGTCGCGCGGGGCGGCGCGCAGAACGCCGAACACCTTGGCGCGGTACAGCCAGACCACGGCCAGGATGGCGCCCAGCTGGATGAAGACGTCGAAGGTCTCGTGGTTGGCGTAGCTGTTGAACCCCAGCCAGTGTCCGGCCAGGATCAGGTGCCCGGTGGAGGAGACGGGGATGAACTCCGTCGCGCCCTCCACCAGCCCCATGGCGGCCGCCTTCAGCAACAGGATCAGGTCCACGTCCCCTCGTTCCTCATCGTCCCCACCCGGTGGACTGGTTCATGTCGGTTGATTCAGGAGCGGGATCCACCTGGCAGGCATCTCACTGCGCCCGCCGTGGCCCCCTCCCCCCGGCCCCCTCC
>DATAAG010000480.1:0-2565 GCA_036260235.1 Longimicrobium sp. | reverse complement strand
CCGGCCAGCTCCGCCACCCTGGGTCCCTCGAAGAGCGCCCGCAGCGGCAGCTCCACCCCGAACAGCTCGCGGACCCGCGACACCACCCGCGTGGCCAGCAGCGAGTGCCCGCCCAGCTCGAAGAAGCTTTCCTCCACGCCCACGCGCTCCAGGCGCAGCACCTCCGCCCAGATCCCCGCCAGCACCTCCTCCACGGGGGTGCGCGGCGCCACGTACCGTTCCTCCGCCGACGCGAGCTCCGGCGCCGGCAATGCCTTGCGGTCCAGCTTGCCGTTGGGCGTCAGCGGCAGCGCTTCCAGGAAGACGAACGCGGCCGGCACCATGTACTCCGGCAGGCTCCGCCGCACGTGCGCGCGCAGCGCCTCCGCCTGCGCTTCGCCGACCACGTACGCCACCAGCCGCGGCTCGCCCGCCTCCGCGCGCGCCATCACCACGCAGTCGGCGACGCTCTCGTGCCGGCGCAGCACCGCCTCGATCTCACCCAATTCGATGCGGAAGCCGCGCACCTTCACCTGGTGGTCCAGCCGCCCCAGGTACTCGATGGCGCCGTCCGCCCGCCACCGCGCCCGGTCGCCGGTGCGGTACAGCCGTGCGCCGCCTTCCACCGAGAACGGATCGGGGACGAAGCGCTCCGCGGTCATCGCGGAGCGGCCCAGGTAGCCGCGCGCCACCTGCACGCCGCCGATGTGCAGCTCGCCCGCGACCCCCACCGGCACCGGCTCGCCGGCCGGGTCCAGCAGGTAGATGCGGACGTTGGCCATGGGAGATCCGATCGGGGTGATGGCGGCCGCGTCCGGCCGGCCCGTGCACGGCCAGGCCGTGACGTCCACCGCGGCCTCGGTGGGACCGTAGACGTTGTACAGCCGGGCCCGGGGCGCCTGGCGCGAAAAGCGGCGGACGAGCTCCGCGGGGAGCGCTTCGCCGCCGCACATCACCGTCCGGAGCGCGTCGCACGCGGCCAGCCCCCCCTCGTCCACCAGGGCCTGGAGCAGCAACGGAACCGCGTGGAGGGTCGTGATCCGCTCGCGCTGAACCAGCTCCAGCAGGTATCCTGGATCCCGGTGTCCCTCCGGCCGCGCCAGCACCAGCCGGCCGCCCACGAGCAGCGGCGGAAACAGCTCCCGCAGTGAGGCGTCGAAGCTGTACGGCGTCTTGTGAAGCACCGCGTCGTCCGCGGCGAGCCCGGAGAGGTCCTGCATCCAGCTCAGCGCGTTGACCACGGCGCGGTGCGGGACCCCCACGCCCTTGGGCCGGCCGGTGCTTCCGGAGGTGTAGATGACGTACGCCAGGTGCTCCGGCGTGAGCGTGCCGCGTTCCGGGTTCGTCACCGGGCGGTGGCCCCAGGCCGGTGCGGCCTCGTCCAGTTCCAGCACCGGCGCGCCCGTGCTCCCGATCCGGTCCCGGAGCTCCCGCTGCGACAGCACCACCGCCGGGTCGCTGTCGGCCAGCATGTACGCCAGCCGCTCCGCCGGGTATGCGGGGTCCAGCGGCACGTACGCCCCGCCGGCCTTGAGCACCGCCAGGAGCCCCACCATCATCTCCAGGCTCCGTTCGAGGCAGAGCCCCACCCGCGCATCGGGGCCCACGCCCAGGGAGCGGAGGTGGTGCGCCAGGCGGTTCGCCCGCCGGTTCAGCTCCGCGTACGTGAGGGGTTCCCCTTCGAACACCAGCGCCGTCGCGTCGGGCGTGCGCCGCACCTGCGCCTCGACGAGCTCGTGCAGGCACGATTCGCCCGCGAACGCGGCGCCGGTGCGGTTCCACTCCTCCAGCACCCGCGCCCGCTCGTCCCCGGACAGCAGGGCCAGCCGCTCCACGGGCCGGTGCCCGCCGGCGGCCATCTCCCGCAGCACCCGCCGCAGGTAGCCCGCCCAGCGCTCCACCGTCTCGCGCTCGAAGAGCGCGGTGGCGTACACCAGGCTGCCCACGATGCGGTCGTCCGCCTCGCGCATCGTGAGCGACAGGTCGAACTTGGCCCGTACCTCCATCGACTCCGCGCCCACGCCGCCCACGTCCAGGCCCGGGAGCGAGATTCCGGCCCCGCGGGGCGTGTTCTGCCAGGCGAACATCACCTGGAACAGCGGGGTGTGCGACAGGCTGCGCGCCGGGTCCACCCGCTCCACCACCTGCTCGAAGGGGATGTCCTGGTGACGCTGCGCGCCCAGCGTCCGCTCCCTGACCCGGCCCAGCAGCTCCGCCACGGTGGGCGCGCCGGACAGGTCCACCCGCACGGCCAGCGTGTTGACGAAGAACCCGATCAGCCCCTCGATCTCCCGGCGCCCCCGGTTCGCCGTCGGCGTGCCGATCACCACGTCGTGCTGGCCCGAAAGCCGGCTCAGCACGGCGGCCCACCCGGCCAGCAGCGTCATGTAGAGCGTGGCCCCGTGCCGGCGCGACAGGGCCTTGAGCCCCGCCGTGAGCTCCGCGTCCAGGTCCAGCAGGAACACCGCCCCCGCGTGGTCCGTCTCCGCCGGCCGGGGGCGGTCCGTGGGCAGCTCCAGGAGCTCCGGGGCGCCCGCGAGCGTCCGCGTCCAGTACTCCGCCTGCTCCCGCAGGACGTCGCCCTCC